>NZ_JBWKKP010000024.1:28163-128984 GCF_056431485.1 Streptomyces sp. NPDC045899 | reverse complement strand
GGTTTCGGTGCCGCGGCCCTGCTGAACCGTGATGACATCATCGCGTCGAACAAGGCGGGCAACACCGCGGCCCCGCTGCTGGCGGAGGAGATCGGTGGTGGTGCGGATTCCACCGGTGGGGCGATCCTGCTGGCGGTGATCTCGGCGGTGGCGTTCGCGACCATCCTGGCCGTGGTCGCCGGGCTCACGCTGGCCTCCTCGTCCTCCTTCGCGCACGATCTGTATGCCAATGTCATCCGCAAGGGTCAGGCGTCGCAGAAGGAGGAGATCTCCGCTGCCCGCTGGGCGACGGTCGGGATCGGAATCGTGGCGGTCGCGCTGGGAGTGTTCGCCCGGGATCTCAATGTGGCCGGACTGGTGGCCCTCGCCTTCGCGGTCGCGGCCTCCGCCAATCTCCCGACGATCCTGTACAGCCTGTTCTGGAAGCGGTTCACCACTCAGGGCGCCCTGTGGTCGATCTATGGCGGGTTGTTCTCCTCGGTCTTCCTGGTGCTGTTCTCGCCGGTGGTCTCCGGCAAGGAGACCTCGATGTTCCCGGATGTCGACTTCCACTGGTTCCCGCTGGAGAACCCGGGCCTGATCTCCATCCCGCTGGGCTTCCTGCTCGGCTGGCTGGGCACCATGGTCTCCAAGGAACAGCCGGACCCCGAGAAGTACGCGGAACTGGAGGTCCGCTCCCTCACCGGACACGGAGCCCACTGACGGCACTGAGGGACACACGTCGTTCGAACGGCCCCGTCGCGATGTCGATCCCCAGCCCTGGGGCAACCATCGCGGCGGGAGCCGTGAACACCCGCATCAACGATGGCGCGCCACTTCCGCACGGGGGGCGCGCCATCGCCGTGTATGAGGCGGTCTCGCTCGACCTGGCGGGTGATCAGGGGCCCTTATAGGGTCATGGCATGGATGTGAGCGGGCGAGTCTGGGGTGCGACAAGGGCCGAGCAGAGTGCGCCGTATCCGTGTGACCGGCTGGTGAGCGCCCGTTCCGAGGGCTGGACACGGGCAGTCGACGTCGCGGCACCACCCCACATCGTCTTCAGCTGGCTCCGCCAGTTGACCATCGCTCCGTACAGCTACGACTGGATCGACTTCCGGGGACGGAAGAGCCCACGCGTACTTCTCTCCAGGCTGCCGGACCTGGCCGTCGGGCAGCAGTTCCTCGTCTTCGAGATCGCGAGCTTCACGACTGACGCACACATCACCGGTGTCCTTCCCGAAGCCCACGCGAGGCGGTACGGCCATATGGCCGTGAGCTACACCGTGCGCCCGCACGGCGGGGGGTCCCGTCTGGTCGTCAAGGTGGTGGTCGAGACGGGAGGAACTGCAGGCCGAAGGCTGCTCCGACGGCTCCTCGCCTGGGGAGATCTCATCATGATGCGCAAGCAGCTTCTGACGCTCAAGAAGCTGGCCGAAGGGATTGCCGCAGCTGATCCCGGCGTCGCCACCGGGTAGACACTCCGCCGCGTCACACTCCCGGCCGCGGCTGTCCCGGTGCCCCGGTCAGGTCATGTGGCGGGGGCCCCGGGCGTGCGAAGGGTTCGGCGGATGGCGTTGCGGAGCCAGTGATGGGCTCTGTCGGCTGCGTGGCGGGGGTGCCAGGCCATGCCGACGGTAATGGGCGGCAGCGTCAGGGGGATGTCCAGGAGGCGCAGCCCGAGGGCGATGGCGTCGTCGGTGAGGGGCGAGGGAGCGGCGCCGGGAAGCGCGGCAGGTACGAGGCAGACCATATCGCTGCGGGCGGCGAGGGACATGGCGGCCAGGTGACTGGGGAGGACGACACTGACCCGCCGATGAAGGTCCTGCTCGGCCAGGGCGGTATCGAGGGGGCCGGTGAACCGGCCGCGGCGGCTGACCGCGACATGTTGGGCGGCGGCGAGCCGGGCCGGGGTCAGGGGGCCTTCGGCCAGCGGATGGCCGGAACGGACAGCCGCCATCATGCGGAGGCTGACCAGTTCTTCGACCCTGGTCTCGGGGTCCACATGGTCGATGGACCCGACCTCCAGGTCGATCCGGCCGTCGCGCAGGGCGGGGCCGGCCTCCAACTCCTCGGCCCGGAGCCGGAACGAGACCCCCGGTGCCTCCTGCTCGGCCAGGCCCAGCAGTCCGGGGGCCAGTGCCGAGCCGACCAGGTCGGCGGTCTGGAGGGTGAAGGTACTGCGCAGGGTTGTGGGGTCGACGCCGGTGTCGGGGCTGAGCAGGTCTCCGAGACGCTGCACCACGGCTGCGACTTCCTCGCGCAGGGCCTCCGCACGCGGGGTGGGGACCATGGCCTGCCCGGCCCGGACCAGCAGCGGATCCTGCAAGGTGCGGCGCAGGCGGGCGAGTGTGCGACTCATGGCGGCGGGCGAGGTGTGCAGGCGGGCGGCGGCCCGGGTGACGCTGTGCTCGGCCAGCAGGGCGTCCAACGCGATGGCGAGATTGGCGTCGAGGGCCGAATCCGGGCTGTTCACCAGCATCATTCCACTTCAGTCAATGATTCCATGCTGAAGTTCCCATTGTGGCAACACCGTTGTCCTTCACAGGATGGGGGTGTACCGAACAGCGCGACCTGCGAGGTTTTCATGATCGTCATTACCGCCCCCACCGGGAACATCGGCCGTCATCTGCTCTCCCGACTCCTGGAGTCCGCCCCCGCCGCGGACGAGGAACTACGCGTGATCGTGCGCGACCCCTCCCGGCTTCCGGACGCGGCGCGTGGACGCGTCGAGGTGATCGTCGGCTCGCATGGAGACGCCCAGGTCGTCGACCGGGCCTTCGAGGGAGCGGACGCCGTCTTCTGGCTCGTTCCTCCGGACGCCACCCTGACTCCGCAGGATGCATACAGCGGCTTCAGCACACCCGCCGTCAGGGCGTTCGCCGCCCATGGCGTCGGCCATGTCGTCGGCGTCTCCGCACTCGGCCGCGGTACCCCGCCGGCCGACCGGGCCGGCCTCGTCACCGCCTCCCTCGCCTTGGACGACCTCATCGCCGACAGCGGCGTCGCCTACCGGGCGCTGGCCAACCCGTCCTTCTTCGAGAACCTCCTGGAGGAGTCCGACTCGATCCGCGAGAAGGGCGTCTTCACCGACTCGGCCGACGCCGACCGCAAGGCCCCGTTCGTCGCCACCGCCGACATCGCGGCCGTGGCCGCCGGCCTGCTGCTGGACCGCTCATGGACCGGAAACGGCAGCGTCCCGGTCCTCGGGCCGCGGGACGTGTCCCCCAACGACCTGGCCCGCATCATGACCGAGCAACTCGGCCGTCCCGTCCGCTACGAACGCCAGTCGCTCGACGAGCTGCACACCACCCTCGTCGGCTACGGCCTCCACGAGGCATTCGTCCAGGCCATGGTCGACATGAAGCGAGCCAAGGACCAGGGCCTGGACGCCGGCGTCGCCCGTACCCCGGACACCGCTTCTCCCACCAGCTTCGAGCAGTGGTGTGCCCGGACCCTCAAGCCGGCCGTCCTCTCCTGAAGCCCACTTCCCGAAGCCCACCGCCATCTCGGAGGCACTCTGATGCCCGCTGATATGACCGAACCGCCGGTCACGGCGTTCATACTCGTCAAGACGACACCTGAGTGGCTCGCCCTGACCGTCCAGCAACGCGTCGACGTCTTCACCACCCAGGTCCTGCCCGCGATCGAGGCCAAGACCACCGGCGTCCGGTCACGCTTCTACGACACGGAGTTCTACTCCGCGCGCGTCACCGACGTCTGGGTATGGGAGGCCGAGGACCACCACGCCTACCAGCTCCTGATCGACGCGCTGCGCGAAACCCCCTTCTGGGACCGTTACTTCGAGATCATCGACCTCCTCGTCGGTACCGAGAACGGCTACGCCCGCAGCTACGGCCTCGAACCCCTCGCCACCATCACCACCTGACACACCGCCACCCCGCCCGACCGATCCGATGCCCTCTGGCCACAACCGGCCGGAGGGCATCCGAGCAGGAAGAACCACGGTCGTGGGCGACATCGGCCCGCGATCACCCGTAGAGCGAGCGGGCTCCCGGGCTGTTGCCCTTGAAGCGCCGGCCCGCGGCGATCTCATCGCCCACCACCGACCAGACGGTCTCGTCGTCCTGGAAGGGGAGCGGGTCAATGCTGCTCGTCTCGTGGCGGATGCGCTCGACCTCGCGCTCCAGGCGCTCGAAGTCGGCCTCCTCGTCGCCGTCGTCGCCGCTGAAGGTGAACTCCTCGAGCAGGCACTGGAACCGGAGGGTGACCTGGATGAGGGAGGAGACATCCGTGTGGAGCTCCCGCACGGTCCCCTCGTCGGCGTCGAAGGCATGCACCTTGCCGGAACCGGGGTCGAGGGCGAGGTGAGCGTTGAGCAGCCAGCCGATGACGGGCCATTCGCCCGCGTCCTGTGAGGCGTCCTCGAAGTCCTCGACGTCGACGACGTCCCGGACGAGGGCCGGCCGGCCGGTGTCCTTGTCGGATTCACGCAGCCAGAGCGCCCCGGTGGGGACACCGACGGTCCGCAGGAGGTGGGCACCCCCGGTATCCGCGGCGGAGGACGGGAAGGCGGCGGCGAGCAACGTCACGATCCGGCCCTCGCCGAAGACGTCGACGAGCGCGCCGCGGGTGACATCGAAAAGCACTGCCGGAACTCCGAACTCCGCGGCGGCGCAGGCGCCGCGGGACTCTCGGTGGAGGGAAGCGTTCGCAACAACCGCGTTGCGGATCGAGGCGCGTCAGCCCTACGTGGTGCGGTACGCCCGGAGAAAGGTCCGTACTCCCTCGACGATGAGTGGCCGGACGCGGGAGTCCTCCGCGGCGTTCGCGGAACCGAGTCTGTCCAGGGCGACGCCGAAGGTGAGCGCGATGAACTGGTCGGCGGCGAGCCGGGGATCGGGGACGTCGAGCAGCCCGGCCGCGGCGAAGGCGGCCAACCGCTCGGCGATTGCCTCGTCGGGGGCGTCGGCCATGGAGTTGTATCCCGGGTGCGGCAGGTTGCCTGATTCAGCCCGGACGAGTCGTCGCAGCGTCGTGTACTCCGCCGAGCCGAGCATGTCGGTCGCGATGCGCATCGAGAACGTGGTCAGGGCGTCCTCGAGGTCGGCTGCCTCGGTGGGGTCGGGGAGGGTGTCGTCGAGGGTGCGCCGGATCGTGGTGATCAGTGACTGGCCGATGGCGTCGACGACCGCTCGCAGCAGTGTCTGCTTGTCGCCGAAGTAGTCGTAGACCGTCCGCTTGGACACCTCGGCCCGGGCGGCGACCGCGTCGACGCTGGTGCGGTCGAAGCCGTCGGCGAGGAACAGTTCCCGGGCTGCCGAGAGGATGGCGGCCCGCTTCAGCGTGGACCCCTCGCGCAGTGTCTTCGTGGTCGGCGTCTTCGTGGTCGGCATGGGCACATCGTAACCGTACTACACTGCACGGTGTAGTGTAATAATGGCTCAGGGCGTGCCGCACTCGTACACCCGCTCCACCTCGGCGGAGCTGTGCACGCGTCATCTCCGTTACCGCTTCCCCCGAGTTCACTTCGCGGGACGCCTCCGGACCTGTCCGCGGAAGAAGCACCACGCACCACGCACACCGCGCCCGTGTGTCCCCGCCGGGCCCGGCAAGACGGCAGCGCTACGCGTACGGCCGGCCCTCATCTCGCCCTGCTCGCCCCGCAGTAACGGAAAGGATGTCCATGACCGCAACTCTCGCTCCACCGGTTCGTATCGGGAGGGCCGCTGTCGGTGCCCTCGGCATGCTGGCAGTCGCCACCGGTGCCTTGGAGTCGGTGGTGACGCCGACGCTCCCGCTCCTGCAACGCGAGCTGGACATGAGCCCGTCCGAAGGGGCGTTACTCAGCATCGTGCTCCTCATCACCGGCGCGCTCATCACACCGGTCGCAGGCAAGTTCGGCGACCGCTACGGCGGAAAACAGGTCCTGATCCGGCTCATGGCGGTGGTGTGTACCGGTGGCCTGGTGTCCGCCATGGCGCCGAACCTGCCGGTGCTGCTGCTCGGTCAGGTACTGCAGGGCGCGATGGTGGGCGCGCTGCCCCTGTCGTTCATCCTGGTGCGCAAACACCTCCCCCCGGGCGAGTCGAAAGTGGCCATCGGGGTGGTCAGCGGGTTATTCGTGGGGGGCGGGATGGCGGGAACGCTGTCGGCCGGACCGGTCGCCGAAGGGCTGTCACGGCACTGGATGTTCGCGCTGCCGACGTTCGCGGTCATCGGGTCCACCCTGCTGGTGAACAGGCTGATGCCGTATGACCCGCCGGGCCGGTCGGATGACGCCGGGATCGACTGGCCCGGCCTGGTTCTCCTGAGCGGAACGCTGGTCACGCTCATGCTCGTGCTCGCGGTGGCGCCCGACATCGGCTCACAGCCACTGGTGCTCGGTGTCCTCATCGTGGTGCTGGCAGCCTTGGTGACCGGATGGATAGCCGTTGAGCGTCGTGCGGCCTCGCCGATGGTCGATCTGCGCATGCTGGCACTGCCCGCGGTGTGGAAGTCATGCGTGCTGACGTTCGTGATCTGTCTCGGCACCTCGGTGGCGGTCTATCTGGTCCCGCAGCTGTTCGACGTGCCCGCCGACGCGTACGGATTCGGGGCCAGCGCCACAGAGATCGGCTTCTTCCTGCTGCCCGGCGCCGTGGCCGCGTCGCTGGCCGGGCCGATCAGTGGGATCGGGACACGGCGTTTCGGTTCACGTGCCATGGTCACCACCGGGGTCGTCATCATGGTCACCGCCCTGATCGCCCTGGCTGCCGTGCACACCGAGGTCTGGCACCTCATCCTCGGCAAGGCGATGATCGCGCTCGCCAACGGCCTGTGCGTCACGGCGATGGTGACCAGCACCGCCACATCGGTCGAGCACCGTGACACCGGCATCGCCACCAGCCTCGTCCTGGTGACTCGCGTGCTCGGCTACGCCGTGGGTGCGCAGATCGGTGCGGCGATCCTCACCGCCGGTACCCCCTCCGGGTCGGATGTCCCGGCCGAATCGGCCTTCGTCACCGGCTTCGTCATCGCCGGCGCCGTCACGGCCCTGTCCCTGCTCGTCACCCGCACCATGAGCAAAGGAGTCAAGGAATGACCCGCACCGATCAGCTGAGGGATGTCCGTGATTTCCGTACCGCGCCGAGGCGCACGGCCCTGATATCCGGGGCCAGCATCGCGGGGCCCGCCCTCGCGTTCTGGCTGAACCGCTACGGATTCGCGGTCACGGTGGTCGAGAAGGCGAGCACACTTCGCGACGGTGGTTACCCCATCGACGTGCGCGGTACCGCACTCGAAGTGGTCCGGAAGATGGGGATTCTGCCGCGACTGCGGGACGCACACGTCGACGTGCGCCGGCTGACCTTCCTCGAGGAGGACGGCGGCGTGGTGGCCTCGGTCAGCCCGCACGCGGTCACCGGCGGCGTCGCGGGAGAGGACCTGGAGGTGCGGCGCGGGGATCTGACCGACGCTCTCCACGCGGCGGTCCGGGACGACGTGGAATTCGTGTTCGACGACTCCATCGACACCCTCGCCCAGTCCGGCCACGGGGTCGACGTCACCTTCCGCGGGGGCGGCAGGCGTACGTTCGACATGGTGTTCGGTGCGGATGGTCTGCACTCACGTACCCGCGAGTTCCTGTTCGGCCCCGAAGAGCAGTTCCACCGGTACCTCGGCTACTGCTTCGCCGGGTTCACCATGCGCAACACCTTCGGGCTCTCCCACGAGCTCATGATGTGGAACACCCCGGGCAGGGCCGCGGCGCTCTACGCCGTGGGGAACAAGGACGAAGTACACGCCTTCCTGAACTTCGCCCGCCCGGAGGCACCCTTCGACGCGTTCCGGAACCCGGAAGCCCAGCGGGACCTGGTCGCCGCGGTCTTCGCTGACGGGGGATGGGAGGTTCCGGGGATGGTTGCCGCAATGCGCGAGGCGGACGACCTGTTCTTCGACATGGTCAGCCAGATCCGTCTGCCCCGCTGGTCCAGCGGCAGGGTCGCGCTGGTGGGCGACGCCGCGTACGCACCCTCGTTCCTCACCGGACAGGGCTCCAGTCTCGCGCTCGTCGGCGCCTACATGCTCGCCGGTTCACTGGCCGACCGGGACCACGCCGCGGGTTTCGCCGCCTACGAGCGGAACACCCGTGCGTTCGTGACCCTGAACCAGGAGCAGGTCGGCGAGGGCGATGCCGCGCTCTTCCCGACCACCGCTCGGGCCCTGGAGCAGCGCAACGCCATGCTGCGCAATCTCAGCGCGAGGCCCCCCAAGGAGGGACGGCCGGCTCATTCGGCTCTCACCCTGCCCGAATTCACGCCCGTGACGTGAGCCGGCGTTCGTCGCTTCCCGGGGACGAGGCGAGCTGTCGCCGGGAACGGTGAAATTGATCGGTAACGTTCCTGGGCCGCCGGACGTGAACCGAGTGAGAGCAAGCGCTGCCGGAGTCCGTCCGGCAGCCTCATGCAGTTGTGGGCTTCACGTCAGGCGGGACGGTCCATCGGGCCGCACGGCAGGGGCGGGGAAGCCGGGGAGAGGAAGACATGGGGATGAGCAAGAAGACGACCCGCGCCAAGCTGGTGATGACCGGGGGAGTGGCCGCCGCGCTGATGTCTCTGACCGTGGCGGCGATGCCGAGTTCCGCGTCCGAGGCGGACCGGTCGGACCGGCAGCCGGTGGCGGCGCAGGCCGCCGCGGTCAAGATCAAGGCCGCCCAGGGCAATACGAAGCAGGCGTTCCCGGAGAGGGTGTCCGGCAGCCCCACTTCTCCGCTCACCAGGGTGAGCGACTTCTTCGGCGCGTACATCGACGCACGGAAGGACGCGAGGAACGACGAGGGCAGCGGTGCGCTGTCGACCGTGCTCCGCAGGCACTACCTGTCCCCGGGGCTGGACAAGACGCTGATGGACTGGGAGCGGAGTCACAACGCTGATGGCGTGCTGCGCTCGCAGAATGTGCCGGTGAAGTGGACCGTCACCGACAACGGAAATGGCAACAACTACTCTGCCGTCACCACCCTGACCTGGGGTGATGGCACGGAGACCAAACTTGCCGTGCTCGGTTCCCGCGGTGCGGAGAGGATCATCGCCATAGAACCGATCGGGCGGTGACCCCCAGGCGGTGAGCCGACGGGGCGGGGCGGGCCTGCCCGCTCTGCCCGGGTTCGCCGGAACCACCGTCGACCCATACGGAGGGGCTGTTTCGACTTAGCTTGATCCGTTGTGGAGAATCTGAGGTATGAGTGACAACGTATACTTCAAGGTCTCGGCCAATGGTGAGGACCTCGGCCGCATCGTCTTCCGTCTCTTCGACGACGTGGTGCCCAAGACGGCACGCAACTTCCGTGAGCTGGCCACCGGTCAGAACGGGTTCGGTTACCAGGGCGCACCCTTCCACCGCGTCATCCCCGAGTTCATGCTCCAGGGCGGTGACTTCACCAAGGGCAACGGCACCGGCGGCAAGAGCATCTACGGTGCGAAGTTCGCGGACGAGAACTTCCAGCTCAAGCACGACAGGCCCTTCCTGCTCAGCATGGCCAACTCCGGCCCGGACTCCAACGGCTCGCAGTTCTTCGTCACCACCGTGGTGACGCCGTGGCTGGACGGCAAGCACGTGGTGTTCGGCGAGGTCGTCGAAGGCGAGGACATCGTCAAGGCGATCGAGGCGCTCGGCAGCCACTCCGGCGCGCCCGCCAAGAAGGTCGTCATCGAGGAGAGCGGCGTCGTCACCGGCTGAGCCCGGGGACGTCGGCAGTCAGCCCGCTGGTAGCGCGGGGCCGGCTGCCAGCCTCCCGGTCCGCGGCGTGGCAGCCACGCCGCGGACCGGGGACGGCGTTCACACAGGTATGAACGTGAGGCAGCGGCCCCGGCCTCGTCTCCGTATCGCCTTTCTTCCCACCGTGTGCGGGTCAGGGGCTGACCGAGCGCCAGATGTGGTCGGGCAGTGTCCGTGCGGCTTGCTCGAGGTCGACGTCTCCCATGGTCAGCCATCGACGGGCGACCGCCGTTGTCGGCCCGAGGACGAGGGACTCGATGAGGGGTCCGGGCAGGGCAGCGAGCTCGCCGACGTCCTGACGTGCATGTATCCAGAGTGCGAAGAGTGTCAGGCGAGCCTCTTGGGAGTCCCGGATCTGATCGCCCCGGGACATGAACTCATGGTCGATCGTGGCGGAGTGCAGCAGCCGGGCCTCGTCGGGGTGGGTCCGGACGAATGTCAGGTAGGCCCGGACGACGGCCCGGACCCCGGAGCGTGCGTCGGTCGTCGCCTGGAGCGCGGTGGCGAGCTCCTCCAGGAGTTGGCCCAGACAGCGCAGGGCGAGTGCGTTGAGCACCCCTTGGAGGCTGCCGAAATGGTGGTAGACGCTCCCGGCGCTGACGCCGCTGCTCTTGGTGATCGTGCCGACGGTGAGGCCGGCTTCACCGGAGGATGTGTAGATGCGCAGCGCGGAGTCCAGAACCTGTTCGACGGTGGCCTCGCCGCGCTGCTGCTTCGGGCTCATCGAGAACACGTCCCCGGTCCGGCGGTGCTGAAGGGAGGACTCCGGGTCCTCGCCGCGGCCAGCATAGGCCAACCCTTCTGGAATATTTTCCAGAAACCACTTCCACTGCCGGGTGAGGGGACATCAGACTGGTCCCGCGCCGTACGCACGCCTCCGCTGCCGTGACGAACCGTGTCCGCCAACAGAGGCGGTGCGGCCCGGGCCCGCTCGCCGCCGTGCGGAACGCGCACTGGCGCGACGGGCCATCCGGCACATCCGGAGAACGGCATGGACGGGGGACGCACATGGGGAGTGACGCCGCATGACCGGGATGAAGCTCTTTTCACTCGAATCCAGCGATCCGCGGCGACTGGGCCCCTATCGCCTGCTGCGGCGGATCGCCACCGGCGGGATGGGGCGCATCTATCTCGCCCGGCAGGAGGCACCCGGAACCCCCGCCAGCGTCGCGGGGCCCACGGGAACCGTTGTGGACCACGGGCTCGTCGCGGTCAAGACGCTCCTGGCCGAGGGCGTCGTGAGCAGGCCGGACCGGGAGCGGTTCGCCCGCGAGGTGGAGCTGGCGGGCCGCGTCGACAGTGCCTGCACCGCCACGGTGCTCGACGCCGACCCCAGGGCGGAGCGCCCTTGGCTCGCCATCGAGTTCATTCCGGCGCCGAGCCTGGCCGAGCTCGTCGTCAGCGCCGGGACGCTGCCGGTCGACGGTGTGCGGTGGGTGGCCGCCGGGACCGCGCGAGCGCTGGTGGAGCTGCATGGTCTGGGAGTCGTCCACCGGGATGTCAAACCCTTGAACGTCCTGCTGCCCCATGACGGTCCCCGTCTGATCGACTTCGGCATCTCGCACGCTCACGACCACACCAGCTCCACGACGACCATCGGCACCTTCGCGTTCGCATCACCTGAACAGGCGTGCGGACGGAAGTCCACCGCGGCGTCCGACATGTACTCCCTGGGCGCCACGCTCTTCTTCCTCGCGATGGGCCGGCCGCCGTATGCGCAGACCGACCATTCCATCGGGGTGCTGGCTCTTGTCCAGCGTGGCGAGCTCGACGTCAGCGGGCTGCCGCCGGAACTGGAACCGCTGGTCCTTCCCCTGCTGGAAGTCGATCCCGAACGGCGTCCCGCTCCGTCCGTGGTGCTCCAGGAGGCACTGGACCCTCTCGACCGGACGACGGGGGACCGGGGCGACAACCGGTGGCTTCCGCGGCCGTGGACGGCGCTGATCGAGGAGTACGCGGAGCAGGGCCGTCAACTCCACGCGGGAGCGGTGGACTTCGACGCCGCCGAGGCGCCGACCCGGGTTGGCGCCGGGGGTACCGCGGAGGGCGCGGACGAGGCCATCAGCGGGATGCGCGAGCAATTGGAGGCCCTGCGACGCCAGCGCGACGCCCTGGTGCGGGCGCAGGCCGAGGAGCGGGAGCAGGCGGAGGCGCGGGAATCCGCGCGCCGCGCGGAGGAGGAGCGCAGGCGCAGGGAAGTCGCGCGTAAGGAAGCGGCGGAGCACAGGGAGAGAGAACGCAGGGAACGGGAGAGGAAGGAGAAGGAGGAGAAGACGCAGAGGGAGCGTGAGAGGAAGGAGAGGGAACAGAAGGAACGGGAGCGAGAGAAGAAGCGCAAGGAGCAGGAGCGCTTACAGCAGGCGAAGACCCAGAGCTCGGCGACGGGCAAGAGCACCAGCACCACCTCGACGCCCAAGGCCGCTCCGAAGCCTGGAGCGGCGTCGAAGCCGGCGAAGAAATCGGATTCCTCGGAAGGCTGGGGCGGCGTGCTCGTGGCCGCGCTCGTGATCGGAATGCTGATCTGGCAGCCCTGGGAGAAGAAGGACGACGACACCTCCAAGGGCACCCCCACCTCGCGGGTGACCACCTTGTCCACCAGCGGCGGATCCAGTGGCAGTGGATCCAGTGGCCTCGGTGACGGCCTCGGGGACAGTGGCACCGACAGCGACACCTCCTCCGGCTCGTCGGGCGGCGACTCGGACGACACCGCGCCCGAACCCGACCCGACCACCAGCTCTCCCACGCCCGACCCCACCGAATCCGCCTTCAAGGCGGTGTCGTACGGCGACTGCCTGGACGTGGTCGACACTGGTTACGGCGGCCTCACGAAGTACGACTGGAGCGAGGACGAACCGAACACGACGTCCTGCGGCTACGGCAGTCGAGTGAAGGTTGTCGGCACCACTGGCAACTGCACTTCCGGCACGGCCAAGGCCACCTGGTCGTACTACTCCACCAGCAGCGGCCAGCGGTCCGCGCTCTGCCTCACCGGCCAGTACCACCAGGGCGACTGCCTCCTCGCCAAGCGTCAGGGCACCGATGTCAGCAGCGTCGCGATGCTGTCGTCCCCGAACTGCACGGACCGGCGGGTCCCCGCGGCGTACAACGAGATCCTGGTCGTCACCGACATCTACCGGGCCACCGGCGGTAGCGCCGATGTCTGTCGCCACGGGCAGTACGACACCCATACCTACTGGTCCACGAAGGTGGATGATGGTGCGACCCTGCTGTGCATGAAGGCGTACGACTGACACGCCGCCCGGAGCGACGCCCGACGGCGCACCGTGCAGTGGTGCGCATCGATCCCCTGAGCCCGGCCCCTCGGGGCGGGGCCGGGGCGGCCGTCTCAGCTCTGGGGGAGGGGCCGGTTGACGATGGCGTGGGCGGAGCGGCGGGTCATGCCGAGCATGCGCAGGACTTGCTCGGTGAGCTCGTCGCAGGCGGCCTCGTCCACGAGCTCGGGGTTGCCGAGCCAGAGGTTGATCAGAGCGTGCAGGGAGCCGGCGGTGGTGGCGACGGCGACGTAGGGGTTGTCGACGTGGAAGCGGCCGGCCTCGATGCCGCGCTTGATGTCCCGCAACGCCCGGGGGACCAGGCCTTTCTCCGACGTCAGATAGGACAGGCCGGTCTGCGCGAGAATCCGGGCCATCTGGGGGTGGGTCCAGATCAGCCGAGCGGTCTTGCGTACCGAGGTGGCGAAGACCTCGGCCGGGTCCTCGATACCGGCGGTGACCTCGTCGAGAAGCTGGCCGTGCTCTTCGAGTACTTCGGCGATGGCCGCGTGGAACAGCTCCGACTTGCTGGTGAAGTGGTTGTAGAAGGAACCGAAGCCGACGTCCGCGGCCTCCGTGAGGTCTTGGATGCTGACTTCCGCCATGCCGTGCTCGGCGAGGAAGGTGCGGGCCGCGTCGATGAGTGCCTGACGGGTGCGGGCCTTGCGCCGGTCGAGTCGGTTCATGGGCTGTTGAGCTGTCGGCATGCCGGAGATCATAGCCAGTCACACTTCTGATGGCTATCTCAGTTCTGTGGCATGCCCATGCGTCGTGCGGCAGAGTCATCCGGGTGCGTACGGCGGAAGGCCGCGACCGGCGCGGCCGGGCGGATCGGGCGTGGTCCCCTCCGCCCGGCCTGTCTCACCCTCCGGTGAGTTCGAAGCCCATCAGGTCCCGGCCCACCGACACCTTGCCTTCGTAGCCGCCCTCCCTGAGGTCCCGCTCGAATTCGGCCTCGGCCTCCGGTGTCGACGGTGCCGGGATCAGGTGGGTCAGGACGGTGTGCGGCACTCTCGCGCGCTTGGCCATCGCGCCGAGTGCCACCGTGTCGGCGTAGTAGTCGAAGATCTTCTCGAAGACGGAGCCGCGGATCGCCTCCTCGAGCGCGGTGATGCGGCACGCCTCATGGACCAGTACCTGTGCGCCACGGCACAAGTCCTCGACCTCCGCGCAGACCCGGGTGTCGCCGGAGACGACGACCGCGCCGTCCGGTGTGTCGATACGGTAGGCGGCCGCCTCCTTCACCGGTTCGTGGTGCACACCGACCGCTGTCACCGTCACCGAGCCGTCAGCGCTGCGCCACACTTCCTGCGGCGTCGCCGGTACGCGGAACGATGTGATGGCCGCTGAGGGCGTGTCCGACTGGACATGGGCCATGCGAGCTTCGATGTCGCCGGTGTACGGGTCGAGCATGCGGTTCAGGAAGCTGATCGCCTCGCCGGCCGGGGCCAGCACCGGCAGCGGCCCGGCCGGGAAGACGGCGCTCTGCACCCAGCGCACCATGGTGAGGTCCGGCAGGTCCACCACGTGATCGCTGTGCACATGGGTCACGAAGACCGCGCTGAGTTCGTAGGGGCGCAGACCGGCTTCCGCCAGGCGCAGTGTGGTGGCCCGGCCCGCGTCGAACTGCAGGGCGATATCACTGTGGCGTACGAGCGTACCGGCGCCGGCACGGCCCGGCTCCGGATAGGGCACTCCGGTTCCGGTGAGGGTGACCGTGGTTGTCATGAGTGGGGTTCCTTGTCTTGCGGGGCGACGACGGCAGGGGAGAGGGGAACCGGAGAGGCGGCGCCGCGTCGTACGACGCGCCAGGACAGCACCGCGCAGACCAGGACGGCGGGCTTGCCCGTCGTGATCGACGCGACGCCGAGGGCGACCACCGCGTCGGCGGCGTAGAGCGGCAGCAACAGTGCGAGATGCAGGCCCCACAGTCCGAGCCACAGCAGGGTCAGCTTGCGGTGCAGCCGCAGCCTGTCCTGCTCGCGGTACCAGGTGGATACCTCGCTACCCGACCAGCGGGAGATGAGTCCGGTCAGGGGGCGGCCGGTGACGAGAGAGCCGCCGAAGGCGACGGTCAGCACGCCGTTCACCAGCAGGTCCGGGAGGAAGAAGTCCCGACCTTCACCTGTGTGGTAGGCGAACAGGGAGTGGATGAGCACGATGCCCAGTGACACGCCGATGAGCCGTATCTGACGGCCGTGCAGGAGGCTCCAGCAGGCGATGACGAGGGCGGCGACGATGGCGGCGGCCGCACCCGCGATCGTTCCCCGCAGGCCATGTCCGACGAGGAAGGCGGCGATCGGCGCACCGGCGTCGAATGTCTTGCGCAGTCCTTCTGCGGTGGCGGAGGTCATCGGTCGCG
Source organism: Streptomyces sp. NPDC045899 (assembly GCF_056431485.1). Taxonomy (NCBI): domain Bacteria; kingdom Bacillati; phylum Actinomycetota; class Actinomycetes; order Kitasatosporales; family Streptomycetaceae; genus Streptomyces; species Streptomyces sp. NPDC045899. Next base: position 113,660 of record NZ_JBWKKP010000024.1, on the reverse strand, counting down.
CGGGTCGGCGCCTACGGAATGGAGCGGGAGGGTCGAACCTTCGGTTTCGTCATGCCGGGACCGGGTGGCGGACTGGTCCGCGCGGCCGAGGCAGGTCCCATGGGTGGCGACGCGGTGTGGGTTCGTCCGTGGGCATATCTGGGCGCTGCCCGCGCTTGGCGATACGCCGGGAGGGTCGTGCCGTCGGGAGGAGGTCCTGTGCGTCGGTCCATGGGAGTGGCGCGATGGGATCAGACCCTGAGGTACGTCGTCGACCGGTCGGGCTCGCGTCATTGCTCGCTCCTGAGGTGATGTCGTCCTGTGGTCACGCGGGCGCTGAGCACTCGTAACCGTCTGCCTCACAGATGACGATAGCCTCAAGAGAATGACATGTCATCTGTGCTGATGACTTCATCATTATTGAGAGTCGCTCACTTTCCGGGAGCGGGCAGGCGGCAGGCCGGGAGACGGGAGTGATGCGGCGGCGGTGGCCATCGCCGCCGGCCGATCGTCGAAGAACCCCGGCATTGGTGTCGGCCTGCCGGGCACTCTCGTCCGGGGTCCCAGTGCCGCACGTCGCTTCGCTCACCGCAGGTCAGCGCGGGTTCTGCGGTGGCGGCCGTACGCGATGTCGGCGGCCGCACCGTCGCGTGGGCGGGGCGCCCGCGATGCCCAGCCGCGCGGCCTTCTCGTACGAGGCGGGTCGATCAGGAGGGGCCACCGGTTGGCCGCGACGGCGCCCGTCACGCCGCGCGCTCATGGGAGGTGAGGCCGACGGGCCTGTCCCCGCTGAGCCCGCTCCTGTCCCGATGAGGCCGAGGTCGGCTGTGGTGGTGCGGGGCCCATCCTCCCCCATACCCAGGGCGAGTACTCAGGTGTGAGGTCGTGGAACCCTGGCCACTCTCGTTGTCCCCTTCGGTTCAGGCGCCGGGAGGCCGGTAGTCGACCTGCTTTTTCGTCGCGGCATCGAGATCTTCGGGGCTGAGCAGCGGTACGGCCTTGGAGTGAACGGCGCCGCTTGCTCGTGCCGCGATGGAGGTGGCGGCCATCGACACGTTGTCGGGCATGTCGACGACGACGTACAGATCGTGTTCTCCAAAGGCGAAGTACATCCATTCCAGCGACCCCCCGCACGACTGGAGCTCCCGCTTGATGGCCTCCCTGCGTCCCGTACCTCCGTCGGCGAGCACCCCCTTGGTGCCATCGACGCTGTAACTGGCCATCACCAGGTACTTCGGCATGTACATCTCCCACTCACTCATCGTGGCCGGCACCTGTTCCATACCGCGTGAGAGGGGCGTTGCTGCGAGCACCGTGAACCAATGCCCCAGGTGGCGTAGCTGGCCCTGTGCGCCCGCGGCATTCACACGCGACGGTGACGTGGTCGAGACTGCCGCCTCCGGCACCTGGTCGGCCCTGAGACCGGAGCGCACATGTTCCTGAGCCGGAGAGGGATGCCACCAGGGCCGTGCCGGGGTGGCTCCTGCCTGCTCCACGGGGGAGTCCTGTCACGGAAGACGGACGCAGGTGGCGGCACCTGATCAAGGTGCCCGGCCACCGCACGTTGCGGCAGTCGGGTGTGGAGGCAACGGTGGAGAGCGATGGGCAGGCTGGTGGGCAGGATCACCCAGTTATTGAGCACAGGAGTACACCGGTTTCAGTGAGAAGTCCGCAGCAGAAAGGAGCGCGGCGCACATGATGCGCGGCGCGCGACGAATCAGCGCTCGGGGTGTCTCACAGGGTGTACAACGGCATGCCCTTGACTGGACGGCTTGTTCCGACAGCACGCTAACGGCGCACAGCTGTGCCGTTCCACTGGTTTTGAAGGAGGCAGCGGTCCGGTTTGGCGCTCCCGGATGCCTTTCTCGGAGGCGGGTGACGCGGTCAAGTAGGCTCTGGTGATGGCTGATGACTGGCGCTCGGATCGGATCGGAAGCGCCCTACGCGGCGAAAACCCCGCTGTACTGCGGCGTTTGAACGCGGGATTCGCAGCGATCGGCGATGTCCAATTCCTGCCGGGCTACTCGGTGCTCCTGGTGGACGATCCGAAGGTGGAGAGACTGTCGGACTTGCCCAGGGAGAAGCGGCTGGCCTTCCTGTCCGACATGGATCAGCTCGGAGAAGCAGTCGAGAGAGCGTCCCGTCGTATGGATACGGCCTTCCGGCGGGTCAATCTGGAGATCCTGGGTAACACGGACAGCTTCTTGCATGCGCACATATGGCCGCGATTCGACTGGGAGCCGGCCGACTTGGTGGGCCGGCCGGTGTGGCTCCATCCCCGTACCCACTGGACCGACGAGCGGTTCGCCCTCGGCCCGCAGCACGACCCGCTGCGCGAGGCGATCGGGGATGAGCTGGACCGTCTGCGTTCCGTCGACTGACCGCGGGCAGCTCATGAGGGGGACGCTGCCGGCACCCGGGGGAGGGAAGAGATAGGGAGTGCTCGACCTCAACGTCGAAGCCATGTGCGCGAGATGGCGCGTTCGCTGATCGCGTCGGGGTGGCCTCGCCGGTGAGGGGCTTGGCTTGACGCCCCCGGGTCAGGCGTCCGGGTCGCCCCCGGCAACCTTCTGGATCCGCTGGACCTGAAGCTCTGAGAGCTGCTCCAGCGCGGCCTCAACAGTCGGCGGCCCGGCCTTGTGGGCGTCTTCGCGCTTCGCGGGGCGATCGCTCGCTCACTTCAGCAGATCGACGAACGATACCGGCGCAAGATCAACCCTCCCGCGGCGTGGTACGCGCTCCGGGGCGCCCGCATCCCACGGGGGTAGGATCCATGATCATGGGCGATGTGACCTTCAGTGTGCAGTCGGTTCCCTACTACGCCCAGTGGGCTTCCGCCCCACTCGTGGAAGACATCGTGACCGGCAAGTTGAAGGCCAGCGAGGATCCGGCCTGGGCCGAATACGGAGCTTCCACTCCTGAGGAGTACGAGTGGTGGTCCTGGCGGCTGTGCGGGGTCGCTTGCTTGCGTATGGCTCTCGAGCACTTCGGCTATGTCGCCCCTACACCGATGGAGATCGCGGCGGAGTGCGTGGCGGCTGGAGCCTATGTCAAACAGGGCGATGGCCTGCGTGGGCTCATCTACGCTCCGTTCGCCGACTGGGTCGGTGACCGCTTCGGCCTGTTCGCCGAGGCTCGCCCGAACCTGCCTGCCGCGGAGATTCCTGCCGTGCTGGCTCGTGGCCAGTTCGCGATGTTGTCCGTGCACCCATCCATTCGCCACCCCCACACTGAGCCTCCGCACACAGGTGGCCACTTGGTACTCGCGGTCCGCGCCACCGAGGACAACCTGTTGATTCACAATCCGTCCGGATACCCGAACACGTCACAGCAGAATGCCCCGGTACCGTGGGCACGGTTGGACCACTTCTACGCGGGCCGCGGCATCATCCTCGGCGCCGGGTAAGTCGGCTTGCGATGGCTGGCTGTGCCAGCACGGCGACAGCCAAGAGCCCAGCACCTGCTGTCCGACCGCTGCTGCGGTTGAAGCAGCGCGCGGCGGCGGGGGGATCAACTGCGCGGAGCCGGTGGCGAGTTCTCGTGCGGTGGCCGTTCCGGTCTCAGCCGGGTCTGGAGATGCATCACGACATGGCCGAGCCCGGACAGTGCGCCGGCGAGGATCAGGTCGATGGGCGCGAGCGGATCCGTGCCCAGGAGGTCACGCAGGGCGGGCAGATAGACGCCGGCCGCCTGGAGACAGAGTGCGGCAGCGACCGCGACCAGCAGAAAGGGATTGGCCAGGCTGCCCGGCCGAGCCCGGGATCCGAGTGCCACCCCCAGCTGAGTGGCCCCGAGGATCAGGAACATCATGGACTGCCAGGGGCGGCCGGTCTCCCGGGCCCAAACCCCGGCCACGAGGGTCACCGCGGCGACGAAGCACCCCATGAAGAGGATTCTCGGCCACAGACCGGCACCCAGCACGCTTTCCCCGGGAGGCCGCGGAGGGTGCCGCATCGTGTCCGGGGCCACGGGCTCGGCGCCGAGGGCGACGCCGGGCAGGCCGTGGGTGAGCAGGTTGATCCACAGGATTTGCGCGGGCAACAACGGCAGCGGCATCCCCAGGAACGGGCCGAGCAGCATGACGAGGATCTCCGCGGTACCCCCGGCGAGCGCGTACAGGAGGAACCGGCGCACGTTCGCGTAAACACGTCGTCCTTCCTCGACGGCCGCCACGATGGTGGCCGGGTTGTCGTCGGCCAGCACGAGATCGGCTGCCTGGCGGGCCACCTCGGTGCCGCGCCGCCCCATGGCGACGCCGATGTCGGCCCTGTGCAGAGCCGGGCCGTCGTTGACGCCGTCCCCCGTCATCGCCACGACCTGCCCTGCTCCGCGCAGGGCCTGGACGATGTCCAGCTTCTGCTCCGGAGTGGTCCGGGCATAGACCCGGACTCCCGTCAGTTCGCCCGCCGTACGCTCCCCGATCCGCTCCCCGGTGGTGACCTCCTCGTCGCGGGAGGCGATACCGAGTCGCTCGGCGATGGCCTGTGCCGTCAAGGGGTGGTCTCCGGTGATCAGGACCGGGACGATACCGGCCCGCCCGCAGGCGGCCATGGTCTCCCGCGACGCGCTTCTGGGCGGGTCCATGAGGCCGATGAGGCCGAGCAGGCTCAGATCCGATTCCCATGCCCGGGGTGGTTCCGCGGTCTCCTCGTGGTCGGCTGAGGCGACGGCGAGCACGCGGTATCCGTGGCGTGCCAGGACTCGCGCCCGAGCCGATGCCCGGGCCAGCGTTTCCGGGCCGTCGGCCAGGATGCCCGGCCGGAGCAAGGACTCCGGCGCACCTTTGCATGCGACCCGCAGCCCTCCTCCCGGCCGACGGTGCACGGTTGTCATGCGCTTGCGGCCGCTGTCGAAGGGAATCTCCTCCACCCGCGGCAGTTCGCGGTCCAGCGCCGCGCGCTCCAGTCCGAGGCGGGCTCCGGCAGCGAGCAGAGCCGCCTCCGTGGGGTCACCCAGTGCGCGCCATCCCGTCGAGGGGTCCGAGGGGGCCTCCAGCGCCGCGTCGTTGCACAGCATCGCGGTCCGCAGCAGCGAGGCCAGGTCGGGGGCGTCTGCCTCGGTGACGTCCTCGCCATCGCGGATCACCTGGCCCTCGGGCGCGTAGCCCGTCCCCGTGACCGTGGCCTCGCCGCTCGGCGTCCACAACTGCTCGGCGGCCATCTCGCCCTCGGTCAGGGTGCCGGTCTTGTCGGTGGCGATCACGGTCACCGAGCCCAGGGTCTCCACCGCCGGCAGCCGGCGGACGATGGCTCGCCGGTCAGCCATACGCCGGGCCCCCAGCGCGAGGGCGAGCGTCACGACAGCGGGGAGAGACTCCGGAACGGCGGCGACGGCGAGGCTGATCGCGGTCACGATCATCAGCTCGACGGACTGTCCGCGTACCAGGCCGAGTACCAGCACCACGGCGCACAGCACCACGGTGACTGCCGCCAACACTCGGCCGAACCTCGCCAGACGCCGCTGCAGCGGCGTCAGGCCGGGCGCCACACCCATCAGCGAGGCGATCCGGCCCAGTGCGCTCTGGGCTCCGGTGGCGGTGACCGCCACGCGGCCACGGCCGCGGACGACGACGGTTCCCGCCGACACCGTGCCGTGCGGGGCGTCGCCGTCAGGGGCCTTCTCCACCGGAACGGACTCGCCCGTCAGCGAGGACTCGTCCGCCAGCAGCGACGCCGCGGCCAGTACCCGTCCGTCCGCGGGAACGATGTCGCCTTCGGCCACCAGGAGCAGGTCGCCGGGCACCACCTCGGCGGCCGGGACGTACCGTTCCGCACGGTCCCGTACCACCCTGGCGACGGGAGCGCTCATGGCGGACAGCGCCATGACCGCCTGTTCCGCCCGGACCTCTTGCACGACGCCGACCACGGTGTTCACCATGATCACGAGCAGAATGACGGCGGCGTCGGAGAGATCGCCGGTGGCGGTCGTCAACGCGGCGGCCACGAGCAGTACCAGGATCAGCGGGTCGCGCAGCTGCTGAAGTACCCGCCTCCACACGGGGGCGCGGGGCTCCGCCGGGAGTTCGTTGGGTCCGTGCAGCTCCAGCCGCCGCTGGGCCTCCTCCGCGGACAGACCCGTCGGCGCGGGTGGGAAGTTCGGGAGTCGGTGGACGTCCCGTCCGGGCTGCCGGTCCCCTTCTCGTCCGTTCACCCGGGTGGTGGCACCGCGCAGGCGCGCGCGCCGTGAACACCGGGAACCCGCGGAACGGGAGTTCGGCGGGTCTCGGTCCGCTGCCCCACACGTGGTTCCGCCCCCGGGCGGGAGCTGGGGCGCGCGCCGGACCCGTCGGCGTCGCGCGCCCACTGATCGGAGCGTCGACCAGGTGTGTCCCGACTGGTCGCTTCGCTGGAGGCCATCCACCGCTCCCGTCGTGTAGCGAGCTGGCACCCCGGCATGAGGGGTCTGATACTCAGGGTGCCACCGGGGAGACCATCAGCCCGTGAACGACGAACCGCAGAGTCCCCTGGCGCACGCCGTACGGGGTTGTTCGTCCATGAGGTCATCGGGGCTGGCCCTCGGGCGGCCGCCCTGGACACGAGAGCCACAGCTCACGCGGGGCTGCGGCCGTGGTCGGCGGCGTATGCGGCGAAGACTTTCGGCGGGTCCCCACCGGTGTGGAGAAAGCGCTGGTCGAGGATGTCGGCGAGATCCTTCAGCGCCCCGGCGAGCAGGTCGCCAGCCAGGAGGACGTCCGGCCGCCGGGCGGTACGACCACGGTGGGCGAGATCAGCGGCATAGCCGACCGTGGCGGCCAAAGAGGAGTGGTCTTCCCCGTCATGGAAGTAGTAGGCCTCGGCGTACTGGGTGAAGTCGATACGGACGCGCACGATTTCGGAGGCGAGGCTTTCCAGCAGCAAGGCACCTGTAGCGCAGTCGAGCTGACTGGACGTCGGATCCGCGTCGTGCAGCAGTGCCAGCCGGACCGCCAGGGCCCTTCTGCGCGTCAGCGTCGGGAAGATCTCGAGGACCCAGGAGACCGTCGCCGTCAGGAGGACGAAGCCGACCAGGGCCTCCACTGGTGAAACTAAGCGCAACCAGCCGTCCGCGGGGACGACGTCCCCCAGCCCCAGGGTCGCGACCATGACGAGAGACAAGTACACCGAGTCGAGCAGCGCCGGCTGCTCCGCCGCCCCGGAGCCAGGCGTGAAGGCGAAGGCCCCCGGCATGTGGGGCCAGTAGAGGACGGCCCAGCCCACGATGATGGTGACCGCCCACATTCCGACCACCGTCACCATGGCCAGCGGCCCGACCAGACCGACCACACGCCTGCGTCCCCGCACCCGCCGGGCCAGTTTCCACAGCGCCGACATGACGAGTCGGCTCAGGCCACCGTGGCGTGTGGGATGCCAGAGCGTATGGAAGAGATCTCGCAGGGCCGCCATGACGAGTGCCACACCCACCAGCGAGACCAACCAAGCCATGCACGTCTCCCGAGGCCCTGTTCCGTGAAGCGGCGCAGGTGCCCGCCCCCGCTCTCCGAACCGGCTGCGCGCTCGGAGCCTAGGCCGAATCCGACCCCAGTGGAGCGACAAATCGCCGTAGGCGCAGCGATCACCCGTGAGTTCTCCAGCCCACCGGCGGGACCGGACCCCGTGGCGGTTACTCCCTTTTCGGGGTACGTGTTGTAAGAGGTTTCCCACGAGATGGGGGGCACTGCCATGGAACAGGTCGTCACCGTGGGGCTCGACGGTTCAGCCGAGAGCCTCGCCGCCGCGCAGTGGGGCGCCGACGAGGCGGAGAGGCGTCGAGCCCGGCTACGGCTGCTGCACGCGTGGACCCCGGTGTCCCCGCAGACCGCTGACAGTCCCGGGACGGAGGTCCGCAATCAGTGGGCGCGGCAGATGGTGCACGACACGGCGGCTGAACTGAAGCGCGACCGCCCGGGCCTTCGCGTCGAGGAGGAGCTGGTCGCGGAGGAGACCGAGAGGGCCCTGCTCGACGCGGCGGAGGCGTCCGGGATGCTGGTACTCGGCTCACGGGGGCTGGAGCGGATGGCGAGCTTTTTCTTCGGCGACATCAGCCTTCACGTCGTCGCCCGCGCCGAGCGTCCCGTGGTCCTGGTGCGCGCGGACGGGCGAGACGGGTGGGAGCCCGAGCTCGGCGCCGATGAACGGCCCGTGGTGGTGGGGCTGAGCCTGCACGACCCCCAGGACGAACCCCTCGAGTTCGCCTTCGAGGCCGCTGCCGCCCGCGGTGCGCCGCTGCGGGTCGTCCACGGCCGGACCCTGCCCCTCAGGGCGTCCGGCCGGCTGGGTGTGGACCCGGCGGTCTCCCAGGACTTCGCCGACAGGGCGCAGAGGGAACTGGAAGAGGCCCTGGGCCCGTGGCGCCGGAGATTTCCCCAGACGCTCGTCGTGGACGACGTGCGGCTCGTCTACAGTCCGGCCCAGGCCGTGATCGCGGCGACCGGCGACAGCGGTCTGCTGGTGATCGGGAGGCGCAAGCACCGGCCACCCCTGGCTCCCCGCATCGGCCCCGTCGCGCAGGCGGCCGTGCACCACGTGGCCTGCCCGGTCGCCGTGGTTCCGCACGAATGAACCGGGACCGCGTCGCGCCGAGGGCTGGAGTCGGCCGCGGACAGGATGAACATCACGGTGGAAGGGCCGGGGGCACAACGCCCCGGTCTCCGTTGGGCAGGCGGACTGGTACAGGGCGGAGGCCATCACACGCCCCATCACCGTAGGTCTGGACGGATCGCCCGCGAGTCTGGCAGCCGCTGATCGGGGGTGCGGGAGGCACCGTGGCGCAATGCCCGTTGCGTTTGACGTACGCCTGGGCGCTGCCGCCGCAGGAGGCTCGTGGCGCGCGGGCGCCCGAGGTCCGCGAGGAGCGGGCCCGTTCGCCGGCTACGCCTGCTCACCAGCGTGATCGCGCTGCATGCCTTCAACGGCGCGGCCGCCGTGACCCACTGCGGATCGCCGAGCTGGTGGCGAGGATCGGCCCGGAGGCGGGCGGCAGCACAGTACCCGGTGAGGAGGGCCCCGGCGACCGGCCGAACGGCGGGCGCGGTCGGCCGTCGTGAGGGCGCGTCGCCATCTGCGCCCGGGGCCATGGCTTCGCGCTCCCGGGCGGCTGCTCGCCGCCTCGGGAGCGCGCACGTGCTCAAGCCGCCGAGGTCCTCTTCCGGTCTTCGGTGCGCAGACGGCTCGGCCACCAGGCCGGGCTGCCGATGTCCAGGGTCAGGGCGGGCACCAGGAGGGATCGGACGACGAGGGTGTCCAGCAGGACGCCGAAGGCCACGATGAAGGCGATCTGGGCGAGGAAGGCGAGGGGGATCACGATCAGGGCCGCGAACGTGGCGGCGAGGACGAGGCCGGCCGAGGTGATCACACCCCCGGTGGCGACCAGGCCGCGCAGGACTCCGTCCCGGGTTCCATGGCGCAGTGTTTCCTCCCGGACCCGGGACAACAGGAAGATGTTGTAGTCGACGCCCAGTGCCACCAGGAAGACGAAACCGTAGAGGGGCACCGACGCATCCGTGCCCGAGAAACCGAAGAGGTGCTGGAACACCAGGGCCGACACTCCCAGCGTCGCCAGGTAGTTCAGCGCCACCGTGGCCACCAGCAGTACCGGCAACAGCAGGGACCGGAGGAGTCCGGCGAGGATCGCGAGGATGATCAGCAGGACGACGGGGACGATGATGAGACGATCGTGCGCGGCGGTGGTCTGGGTGTCGAACTGCTGTGCCGTATAGCCGCCCACGACGGCGCGGGAGCCCGGTACGACGTGGACCGCGTCACGAAGGCGCTCCACCGTCCGTTTGGCCGCCGCGCTGTCGGGAGCGGCGGTGATGGTGGCGTCGATGCGTACGCGCCCCTCGACCACGAGCGGTTCACCGCCCGGTCGTCCGCTGCGTGAGACGGCCGCCGCACCGTCGACACCGGGGGTGTCGACTGCCGCGGCCACGACCTTCTTGGCGGCCGCCGCGTCGGTGATGACCACCGCCGGCTGGCCCGACCCTCCGGGGAAGTGCCGTCCCAGGGTCTGCTGGGCGGAGACCGAGGGCACGTCATTGATGAAGATCTCGTCGAGGGGGACGCCCCGCGCGCTCAGGAGCGGAGAGAAGGCCGCACAGGTGATCAACAGGAGCAGTGTGGTGGCCCAGACCCGGCGTGGTCGTGCGTCGATCCGGGCGGCGACGCGCCGCCAGACGCCCTGGCCCCCCGTGCTCCGGTCAGCGGGCTGCGGCGTGGCCGGCCAATAGGCCACGCGGCCGAGCAGAACCAGGACCGCCGGGAGGAACGTCAGCGTGCTCAGCACGGCGCACAGGATGCCGATCGCCCCGACGGGGCCGAGGGCCCGGTTGTTCGTCAGATCGCTCAACAGCAGGGCCAGTAGGCCCAGGGCCACGGTGGCCGCACTGGCGAGGATGGCGCCCACCGAACGGCGCACGGCCGCCCGTGCGGCCGCGAACCTTTCTCGTCCCGAGGTGAGTTCCTCGCGGAAGCGGGCGGTCAGCAGCAGTGCGTAGTCGGTGGCGGCGCCGATCACCAGGATGGACAGAATGCCCTGGACCTGGCCGTCGACCCGTACCGCGCCGACGTCGGCCAGGGTGTAGACGAGGAAGCAGGACAGGCCGAGGGCGAACACCGCGGTGATGATGATCAAAAGCGGCAGCAGGACGCTGCGGTAGACCAGCAGCAGGATGAGCAGCACCACCCCCAGGGCCCGCTCCGAGCAGGATGCCGTCGATCCCCGAGAAGGCGTCTCCGAGGTCCGCCTGGCTGGCCCCCGGCCCCGCGATCTGGGCCCGGGCGCCTCCTACCCGGTCCACCGCGGACCGCACCCGCTCCATGGCGTCCGGCAGCCGTTCGCCGAGGTCGGATCTGAGCGGTACCACCGCGCGCATCGCCTTCCGGTCCTTCGACACCTGTGCCGGGGACGCGGGGCCGGCGACGAACGGGGCGTCCTCGAGCGAGGCCGTCGCCCGGTTCGCCGAGGCGCGCTGGTCAGCGGAGACCCGGCCGTCATCGGCGGTCCACACCACGATCGCCGGCAGTGACTCCGCTTGGCCGAAAGCCTTCTGCTCGTCCAGTGCCCGGGTGGACTCGGCACTGTGTGGCAGGAACGCGGCCTGATCGTTGGTGGAGACTTCGCTGAGCTTCCCCGCGTACGGCCCCAGAACGCCGCCGATGCCCAACCACACCAGCACGGCCAGCAGTGGAACGAGCCACCGGGTGAAGCGGGTTGCGGTGATGTCCTTCATGGGCTCCCCGATGTCGTCGACCGGTCGCGGTGGTATTGCTTCGCGGTGGTAGCTACCCCGGCGGTCAGGTAACTCGATCGTCGAGAATTAAACTTTCTTGGCACGTAAGGCGCGTCAGCCGGTACCTCATCGGACACGTCACGCCCGAGGGTCTCGCACGGTCAGGCGCACCTGGGACTCCGGACGGGGAGTCACCGAAGCGCGGCCTTCGGCCAACGGGCCCCTTTCGAGCAGGCACAGGACGGTGGAGGCCCGCACAGGCCCGCCGTGAACACGGAAGAGTCCACCAACTCCGTCCAAGCGCTTCGCTCAGGGCCGCCCGGTCGAGGAACACGGAGGCGGGAGTGGTCCGTGAGCGATGCCGTGCCCGGAGACGGGGTCAGCCCTCCGGGGACGGCTCGACGCGGGCCCGGGTGCGTGACACCCGGCCCGGCTGACACCGGCACGTCGGCCCGGAGAGCCGACAGGGGCAGCAGCCCGCGGTGGTCCGGGGCGACCGCCAACCACAGCAGCCAGCCCCCATCAGGATGGCGGCGCACCCGTCGGCGAGGGCCACGGCGTTCCCCTGCCGCGTGTGGACAGCCAGGTGAGGGCCCCGGTCCGCCACGGGGCGGGGGGACGCCGCGACGTGGACGCGGGTCACGCCATACGCGGGGCTCCACACACCACGGTCGCCGCCAGGGAGGTGATGGGGGCAGGGCGATGCACGGAGATGCGGTCCGGCCCGCGCCGGATACCCGACCCGCTGTCGCGGATGACGGCACACGGCTCCTGTGCGGCTGCCCGTTGTCCCGAGCGTGGGACGCCTGGGACGCCGATCCGCCCGATCCGCACCCCAGGACGTGCCCGCACCGCTCGGCAGTCGTCGCCGGTCTCCGGTCGCTGGGCGACGTGGTGCGCAGGGCCAGGATCGGGACCGCGTGCCGGATCCGGCCGCCGGAACCCTCTCCGCGCGGATCATGGACGCGGTCCGTCTCGATGCCGTCGCGCGGGCGGCGGACGACCTTCACCGGTGCGCCGCGCTCGTGCCGGCACGTGCTCCCGGTGATGGACATCGAGCTGGGCCCGGACGCCGAGAGCGTCGACCTCCGCATCAGCGACATCCTCGCCGGCTCCGGACGCTCCGCGAGGGCGTACCCCCGTCACCGGTCGGCTCCGGGTCGGCGTCATCATCACCGGTCTCACCTGACCGCGTCGCTCTGGGCGCACCGTATCCACGCCGGTCCGGGGGAGCGGAGCGAGGTGGTGATCCGTGGGCCGGGCCGCCCCGGTTCACGTGATCTCGATATGGCGGGGCTTGGCCTTCTGCGCCTTGGGAACGGTCACGGTCAGTACCCCTTCGGTGAGCGTCGCGGTGATGTCCTCGGCTCTGACGTCCGCCGGCAGCATCGCGTGGTACTCGAAGCTGCCGGTACGCCGGGTGCTGCGGCGCAGCGCGCCTTCCCGCTCGCGTTCCTTGTACTCTCCGGTGATGCTCAGTTGCCGGTGAGTGACCTCGAGGTCGATGTTCTCGCGTTTGACTCCGGGGAGCTCGGCCTCGACGACGTAGGCGTCGTCCGTCTCGCGCAGGTCGGCCATGGGGGCCCAGGTACCGACGGTGGGCGTGACACCCCCCGCGGCCTCCAGGAACTGATTCATCCTGTCGAAGAGGTCATCGAACTCAGCGGCGACGGGCCGGTCCCAGCCCAGCCCGGGGAACGGCCGCTCGGACAACCGGCCGCGCCGGTGGTGTGCGGGCAGCGTCATGGCACTTCACCTCCGCAGATACACGGCATTGGAGTCAATTCCATGCTGCTCGTACCCGAGGCCGTCCGCGAATCGGTCCGTCGGCCCGGTGGCCCCTGCACCAGAGTGATACGTCCTGCGACGGGAGAGGGCTGGGAGGAGTCAGGGAGCCCAGCCGCGCCGACTGAGCGGACGCCCCCCTCCGAGCGGCAGTCGGCAGGTCTCACCCGGGGCCACCGAGATGGTGTGGTCGCCCATCGCCACGTCGATCGGCTCACGGTCGGAGGCGGGCACGGTGATCCGCACATCGTCCGTCGTGAGGCGCACTCGTACTCCCCAGTGGCCGCGGAAGCGGATCGACAGCTCGTAACGGGAGAGCCCGGGCAGGGGCGCGGGGTCCAGCCGAAGGGCTCCACCGCGGGGTTCCAGGCCCGTCAGGCCCCGCTGGACGAGATCGAGGGTGCCGGCCATCGCGCCGAGGTGGATTCCTTCGCCCGTGGTGCCGCCCTGGAGATCGGCGATGTCGCCGGCCAGCGCCTCGTGGCAGTATCGCCAGGCCTCCGACCGCCGGACACGGGGCAGTACCCAGGCGTGGACGAGGCTGCTGAGGGTGGATCCGTGACTGGTGCGGCCCAGGTAGTAGTCGACGGTGCGCTGCCAGGTGGTGTCGTCCAGCGCGTAGCCGAGCCGCCGGAACAGCCGGTGGAGTTCCTGGGGCGAGAAGAGGTAGCCCAGCATCAGCACGTCGGCCTGCTTGGACGCCTGGTAGCGGTTGACCGTGTCCCCTTCCGCCTCCAGGATGCGGTCCAGCCGCCTGATGTCGCCGTACGCGCCGCGGTAGTGGTCCCAGTCGAGCTCGGCGAGTTCACCGTATCCCGCGAACTGGCTGATGAGTCCGCGGTGCCAGGGCACCAGAAGTCTCCGGGAGATGTCCTCCCAGACACCGAGTTCCTCCGTGGCCAGCTCGGTGCGCTCGAACAGGTCCCGGCGACGCGGCTCGGGGAGGGAGCACAGCAGGTCCAGGGCGCGGGCGAGCACCCACGCGGCGGTGACGTTGGTGTAGGCGTTGTCGTCGATTCCGGGACGGGCGGCCCCGGGATAGGCGTCGTGGTATTCGTCCGGCCCCACCACGCCGAGGATGCGATAGCGCTGGTGCGCCTCGTCCCAGGTGGCCGCGTCGGCCCAGAACCGGGCGATCTGCAGCAGTATCTCGGCGCCCTTGGTGTGCATGAACTCTGCGTCGCCGGTCGCCTCGCCGTACTGCCACACGTTGTAGGCGATCGCCGATCCGACGTGATGCTGGAGGCGGGAGTGGTCCGGGAGCCAGCGCTCGGACCGTGGGTTGAGGTGCAGCCGCTGTGCCTCCTCACGGCCGTCGCTGCCGCTCTGCCACGGATACATGGCGCCCGCCCGTCCGGCGTCCAGTGCCGCGAAGCGCGCTTGCTCCAGCCTGCGGTGGCGGTAGTTCAGCAGGGCCCGGGAGACCTCGGGGAAGTGGAGGTTCAGGAAGGGCAGTACGAACAGCTCGTCCCAGAACACATGGCCCCGGTACGCCTCACCGTGCAGCCCGCGGGCCGGTACCCCGACGTCCAGGTCGGCCGTATGCGGGGAGAGCGTCTGCACGAGATGGAACAGGTGCAGCCGCAGGATCCGTCCCGATTCGCCGGGCACCTCCAGGTCACACGCCCGCCACAGCTGCTCCCAGGCCGCGCGGTGGGAGCGGACCAGCTCCGCGAAAACCGGTGCGCGGCCCACGCGGTCGATGGCGGCGTGCAGGGGGTCACTGATCGCAGGGTCACGGGAGGTGTGCAGGGCAACACATTTGTCGACGGTCACGGTCCGTCCGCGTTCCAGACGCGGCCGCAGCAGGGAGAGGACGCGCCCGGGCCGATGGGCGGTGACCGTGTCCCCGCCACTGTCCAGAGTCGTTCGGGCGGCCATGCCGACACGGATGTCGGAGGTGCTCGTGCGGCAGCGCAGCCAGACGGTGTCGTCCCCGGGTGCCTCGCCCGTGTGCACATGGGTGAGGTGCTGATGGGCCAGCTGCTGGTACCTGGCGACCCCCGTGTTGGCGACGGTGCCGTCCAGCGCGGACTCCACCTCGAGCTGCCCGGACCAGTCCTCCGCCGTGAGCTCCGTGCGCAGCGCGGCGAGATGCGGGTCACCCATGTGGACCAGACGCAGCTGTCGCACGCTCAGGTGGCGCCCCCCATCGTCGACGAACCGCGTGGTGCGTTCCAGGAGGCCCGCGCGCAGGTCGAGCTTCAGACGGTGCTCGAGCGGCGGGTGCGTGTCGGGGGTGAGCCACGGCGAGGCCGGGTCGCACGCCCCGAACCGGAAGCGCAAGGACAGCCAGTTGGGCAGGTTGACCAGGTCCTCGTTCTCCACCCGCTGGCCCGCCACCTCGGATTCCAGCCGGTTGTAACAGCCGGCGGCGTAGGTTCCGGGGCTGTGAACGGCGTCCGCGGCGCACTCGGGAAGAGCGCCCCGGGTGGCGAAGTAGCCGTTGCCCAGAACACACAGGGATTCCCGCAATCGTTCCTGGGCGGGGTCGTAACCTTCGTAGCTCCAGGCCCAACCGGGCGATGAGTCGGCAGGGACGGGCGGCGTCACCGTGACCACCGCCCTTCCCGGCGTGCTGGCGTGCTGCCTCCACTTCGCATGGTGTCAGTTGTTCGCGTGCTGAGGGGCGTGCGGGAGCTCGGCGTGGCGCGGTGCCCCTGCGCACGTACAGGACCGTTCGGGCTGATCACAGCCGTGTCGAGAGGCGCAATATCCGCGCCGACGGTGAGAACGTGCGGGAATGGGGCCAGAGCCCGCTGACGACCCGAGGTGAGCTGTGACCGGTACGTCGACGCCTCCCGACACCGGGGGAGCCGTTATGGGGACGGACGGATTGGCCGTCCTGATCGATGTTCTGCGGGCACGCGGTTTCACGGTGATCGGCCCCACGGTGCGGGACGGTGCCATCGTGCTCCAGGAATTGGAGTCGGCCGCCCAGCTGCCCTACGGCTGGGGCGTGGAGCTCGAAGCCGGACGGTACCGGCTGCTGCCGAGGCCGGATGGCGCGGCGTTCGCCAACGCGGCCGGCCCGCAGTCGTGGAAGACGTTTCTGCATCCCGCCCGGGTGCGTCAGTGGAAGGCCGAACGGGTGGGAGGGGAACTGGTCGTCGAGGCGGACGACACCGTGCCGCCCCGCTACGCCTTCATCGGTGTCCGCTCCTGCGATCTGCGGGCCATCTCCGTCCAGGACCGTGTACTCACCGGCGGGGCGCACGCGGATCCGGTCTACCGGAGAAGGAGATCCGGGGCGTTCCTGGTGGCGGTCGAGTGCACCGAGCCCGGAGGAACCTGCTTCTGCGTGTCGATGGGTACGGGGCCGGCGGCGGGCCCCGGATACGACCTGGTCCTGACCGAGCTGACCGGCGAGGAGGGCCATCGGTTCTGGATTCGCGACGGCAGCCCGGAAGGTGCCGAGATCCTCGCCGAGCTTCCGGCCGAACCGGCTTCCGAGGCCGTCGGCGACGCCGCGACGCGGGCCGTCGCCTCCGCCGCAGACCGGATGGGCCGCACGATGCCGGAGACGGACCTGCACCGGCTGATGGCGGAGACGCTGGACGCGCCCCGCTGGGACGACGTCGCCTCCCGATGTCTGACCTGCGGCAACTGCACCATGGTGTGCCCCACCTGCTTCTGCACCACCACCGAGGACGTCACCGATCTCACGGGTGACCACGCCGAACGCTGGCGGGTCTGGGACAACTGCTTCGACCTGGACTTCTCGTACTTGCCCGGCGGCCCCGTCCGCGCCTCCTCACACAGCCGTTACCGCCAGTGGCTGACGCACAAACTGGGCACTTGGCACGACCAGTTCGGGTCATCGGGGTGCGTCGGCTGCGGGCGATGCATCGTGTGGTGTCCCGTCGCCATCGACATCACCGAGGAGGCAGCCGCTCTGCACGACTGGACCCGGCGAGCGGAAGGCGAGGCGCGATGAGCACGTGGCCACCGCTGCTCGAATCGCTGCCACCCGTGCAGCGGGACCGGTTGTTCACCCTCGCGGAGGAGCGGGACTTCCGGGCCGGCACCAGACTCTTCGACGAGGGCGAGAACGCTGACCGCTTCTGGCTGATCCGCTCCGGTGAGGTCGCGCTGGACGTCTACGTCCCCGGTCGGCGGGTTCAAGTGGTGGAGACGCTCGGCCCTCGGCAGCAGCTCGGGTGGTCCTGGATCTTCCCGCCCTACCGCTGGCATCTCGGCGCTCGCGCCCTGACGGCCGTGCGGGTCTGGGAGTTCCCCGCCGCCGAGGTGCGCGAGCTGTGCGGTGCCGACCCCGAGCTCGGATACCACCTGATGCTGCGTTGTGTGGCGGTGGTCGCCGAGCGGCTCCAGGCCACCCGGCTGCGACTGCTCGACCTGTACACCCCGCACGGGAGCGCGCCCCCGTGACCACCGTGCCCCTGCCGTACCGGGTGATGTCCGTCGCAGCCGAGAACGCCGACTGTGTGTCCCTCCAGGTGACGCCCGCCGGGCGGGCCCTGCCGGAGTTCTCGCCCGGCCGGTTCGCCATGTTGTACGCCTTCGGAGTCGGGGAGGTGCCGATCTCGGTGAGCGCGATCCGTGCCGGTCATCGGCTGGTGCACACGGTGCGTGCGGTCGGCGCGGTCACCGCCGCTCTGTGCCGGCTCAGAGCCGGGGACACCGTGGGTCTCCGGGGGCCCTTCGGTACCGGCTGGGACCTCGACGGCCCGGCGGGGTCGGAGGTCCTGGTGGTCGCCGGCGGTATCGGCATCGCGCCGTTGCGTCCCGTGGTGCGCCATGTGCTCCGTCACCCGTGGCGCTACGGTCGCCTCCGTGTGCTGATCGGGGCCCGCTCACCGGAGGACCTGCTGTACCGGGAGGAACTGGACCACTGGCGGCGTGCCGGGGCGTGGGTGGAGGTGACCGTGGACCGTCCGGGCCCGGCGTGGCGGGGCAGCGTGGGCGTGGTCACCACCTTGCTGGACCGGGTCGACGCACCCCTCGAACGAACTTCCGCACTGATCTGCGGTCCCGAGGTGATGATCCGGCACACCGCCCGTGCGCTGCTCGAACGGGGAGTGCCGGCGCAGGGGCTCCAGGTGTCCCTGGAGCGGAACATGCGGTGCGGCACCGGTCACTGTGGTCACTGTCAGCTCGGTCCACTGCTGCTCTGCCGGGACGGACCCGTGGTCGGCTACGACCGTGCCCGGCCCCTGCTCGCCGTGAGGGAGCTGTGAATGGACGCCGACGCCCGCCCCTCCCTCGCCGTGTGGAAATTCGCCTCGTGCGACGGCTGCCAGCTGACCCTGCTGGACTGCGAGGACGAACTGCTCCCGCTCGCCGGCCGGGTGCGCATCGCCCACTTCCTGGAGATGTCCGGCGCGGAGGACGCGAGGGAACGGGCCACGCTCGCGGGGACCGGACCCTACGACCTGTCCCTGGTGGAGGGCTCCGTCACGACCGCCGAGGACATCCAGCGCATCCACCACATCCGGAGGATCTCACGACGGCTGGTCACCATCGGAGCCTGCGCCACAGCGGGCGGCGTCCAGGCGCTGCGCAACTTCGCGGACGTCGACGAGTTCCGCGCCGCGGTCTACGCGAGCCCCGAGTACATCGCGACCCTGGACACCTCCACCCCCATCTCGGCACACGTGCCGGTGGACTTCGAGTTGCGTGGCTGCCCGATCGACCGGGGCCAGCTGCTGGAGGTGATCACGGCCTTCCTCGCCGGACGGAAGCCGAACATCCCCGGTCACAGCGTCTGCTTCGAGTGCAAGCGGCGCGGCACCACCTGCATCACGGTGGCCCACGGCGTCCCGTGTCTGGGCCCGGTCACCCATGCCGGGTGCGGCGCCCTCTGCCCCGCCTACGGCCGCGGATGCTATGGCTGCTTCGGGCCGGTCGCCGCGCCCAATCTGGAGGCCATGGTGCGTCAGCTGCGGCATGACGGCATGACCGATCGGGACGTCCTGCGGGTGTTCCGCACCTTCAACGCGGCCTCACCCGAATACGGTCCGGTACCCGGCATCCTTGCCGAGGAGACCGACGAACCACGGACGGAGGAAGGGCCAGGATGAGCCACCGCGGCTCGCGCGTCCTGCGACTGGACGCACTCGCCCGGGTGGAGGGGGAGGCCGCCCTCCACCTGGTCCTGCACGACGGCACGGTCGAAGAAGCACGGCTACGGATCTATGAGCCACCGCGCTTCTTCGAAGCGTTCCTCATCGGCCGTGGCCACCGGGAGCCACCCGACATCACCGCCCGGATCTGCGGAATCTGCCCGGTCGCCTATCAGATGACTTCCTGCCAGGCCATTGAGCGCGCGTGTGGCGTGACGGTCGGGGGCCCGCTCGCGGAACTGCGGCGCCTGCTCTACTTCGGCGAGTGGATCGAGAGCCAGTCCCTGCACATCCACCTGCTGCACGCTCCCGACTTCCTCGGACATCCCAGCGCCGTCGAACTCGCCCGCGACCAGAGGGCGGCCGTGGAGCGCGGTCTGCGGATCAAGCAAGCGGGCAACGCCATCATGGAACAGCTCGGCGGCCGAGCCATCCACCCCATCAACGTCCGTCTCGGCGGCTTCTATCGTGTCCCGGCTCCGGAGGAACTCGTACCGCTGGGAGAGCGGCTGCGCCGGGCCCGTGACGACGCGCTGGAGACCGTCCGCTGGGTGGCCGGCTTCGACTTTCCCGAGACCGTGTACGACGGCCCCCTGTTGGCGCTACAGGACCCCGGCCGCTACGCCATCGACTCCGGGACCCCTGCGGTCATGGCCGCGGGGACGGGACCGGGCGCCACCTCCGTGCGGACCTTCCCGGTGGAGGAGTTCGACCAGCACGTGGTGGAACGTCAAGTCCCCCACTCGACCGCCCTGGTGTCCGAATTGGACGGCCGCCACTATCTGACCGGTTCCCTGGCCCGTTACGCGGTCAGCGGACGGTGGCTCCACCCTTCGGCTCTCGACGCCGCGCGGAGCGCCGGCCTCGGCGAACCATCCGCGGGAGCGGTGTGCCGCAACCCCTTCCGCAGCATCGTCGTCCGGGCCGTCGAGGTCGTTCACGCCGTGGCCGAGGCCCTGCGGATCGTCGAAGCCTATGAGCCGCCTGACCGGCCACATATCGCGGTGCCACCGCGCCGGGCGACCGGCTGTGCGGCCACCGAGGCGCCGCGGGGGCTGCTCTACCACCGTTACGCCCTGGACGCCGAGGGAAACCTGACGTCGGCCCGTATCGTCCCACCCACCGCGCAGAACCAGGCCGCGATCGAGGACGACCTCCGCCGCCAGTTGCAGTCCCGGCTGGACGTGCCCGGCGAGCCGGCCGGGCAAGAAGAGCTGACCGACTTGTGTGAACGGGCCGTGCGCAACCACGACCCGTGCATCTCCTGCTCGGCGCACTTCCTCGACCTCACCGTGGAGCGCGGATGACGGGCCGGGTGGTGGTCATCGGCGTGGGCAATCCGTTCCGCCGGGACGACGGAGCGGGTCCAGCCGTCATCGAAGCACTGCGTGGCACCCTGCCGACGAACACATTGCTGACCGACAGCGACGGAGAGCCCGGGAGGATGCTCGGTCTCTGGCGTCGCCAGGACGCCGTCGTCGTGGTGGAGACGGTACACGCGCACCCTGGACGACCGGGAAGACTGCACACACTGACGGCGGAGCGGGCCGCACGGTTGGCGACCGGATCCGCCAGTACCCACGCCCTTGGCCTCGGCGAGACGTTCGCCCTGGCCGCGGCGCTCGACCGCATGCCCAGGGAGCTCACCGTTCGCGCGGTGGAGGGAGCCGATTTCGGTCTCGGGCACGGGCTGACCACATCCGTAGCCGAAGCGCTCCCCGCGTTGATCCAGCATGTCGTCGCGGCCATTGACGAGGCCCACGACCGGCTCCGCCTCGCCCGAGGACGTGGCTGAAGTGCGGCCGCGCCCCGCTTGGGCCGTTCGGGGCGCGGGGGTGGCACGGCCCGGGCGTGGCTCCCCGCGGGAGCCCCGTCGGCTCCTAGCATGACGATGGCCCGGCCGGGCACGGGCCCCGCCGCGGGCTCGGCACCGGCCCCTCCGCACCGAACACCACCGCATCGGGACGGGAGTGCCGCCCTCATGGACCAGCCACCTGCCGCGCCCCTCGGCGTGGCGGCGGGCGTGACCGCCGACCCTCGGCCGGAGATCCGGCGTCTGGTGGCCGTCGACGGTGTGGTGCAGGGCGTCGGCTTCCGGCCCTTCGTCCATACCCTGGCGGTTGAACTGGGCTTGTCCGGGCAGGTGGTGAACGGACCGGCGGGGGCCCGCGTCGAGGTAGAGGGGCCACCGGAGGCCGTGATCGCCTTCTGCCACAGGATCGTGGCGGAAGCACCCCCGCTCGCGGACATCGTCGCGGTCGCCACATCCGAACTGGTCCCGACCGGGGCCGTCGGTTTCGCGATCGGGCCGTCGGCCGCGGGGGAGGGCCACACCGTCGTCCCGCCGGACACCGCCACCTGCGACGCCTGTCTGACGGAGCTGGCCGATCCCGCCGACCGCCGGTACCGGCACCCCTTCGTCACCTGCACCGACTGCGGTCCACGCTTCACCATCACCACCGACATGCCGTACGACCGCGCCACGACCACCATGGCTTCCTTCCCCATGTGTCCGGAGTGCGCACGGGAGTACAGGACCCCTTCCGACCGACGGTTCCATGCCCAGCCCATCGCCTGCTGGGCCTGTGGACCGAGCCTGAGACTCACCGGAGCCGTACGACGAGACGGTGTGGCGGCCTTGGCCGAGGCCCGGCGGATGTTGACCGCCGGAGCGATCCTGGCGGTCAAGGGCATCGGCGGATACCACCTCGTCTGTGACGCCACCGACGCCACGACCGTGGCCGGACTGCGGCGCCGTAAGGCGCGTGGCGACAAGCCCTTCGCCGTCATGACACTCGATCCTGACACCGCCGCTGGTCTCGGGCACCTCGGTGCGGCGGAGCGCCGCGTCCTCATGGACCGGTCCCGCCCCATTGTGCTCCTGCGCAGACGGGACCCCTCCCCCCTCGCACCGGACGTCTGCCCGGGGAGCCCGGACGTCGGCGTGCTGTTGCCCTACACCCCGTTGCACCGGCTCCTTCTCGGCTTGCCCGGCGATCCGCCCGGCCCCGGTGCGCTGGTGGTCACCAGTGGAAACATCTCCGGTGAACCGCTGGTGACCGACGATGGCGAGGCGCAGCGCCGTCTTGGCCGACTTGCCGACGCATGGCTCTGGCACGACCGGCCCATCGCAGTGGCGTGTGACGATTCCGTGGTGCGGGTCCGTGGGGACGGCTCGCTCCTGCCCATCCGGCGCTCGCGCGGTTTCGCCCCGGCCCGGATCCGCCTCCCGAAGGCGGTCCTTCCGGTGCTCGCTGTCGGCGGGGACCTGAAGAACACCCTCTGCCTGGCGGAGGGTGACTCCGCCTGGCTGGCCGGCCACATCGGGGACATGGACAGCCTCGCGTCCCAGCACGCTTTCCAACGCGCGGAAGCCCATCTGCGAGCGCTGGCCAAGGTGGAGCCGGTCCATGTCGCTGCCGACCGTCACCCCGGCTACCGGTCCGCCCGGCTGGCGCGGCGTTTCGGCCGGCCGCTCACCCGGGTGCAGCACCATCACGCCCATGTCGCCTCCGCCATGGCCGAGCACGGCCTGGACGAGCCGGTGCTCGGCATCGCGTTCGACGGCACCGGCTACGGCGACGACGGTGCCGTATGGGGCGGCGAGGTGCTGCTGGCCGACTACGCCGGCTACCGCCGGCTGGCACATCTGGCCTACGTGCCCCTTCCCGGCGGTGACGCCGCGGTCCACAACCCCTGCCGGATGGCACTGAGCCACCTGTTCTCGGCGGGTATCCCCTGGTCCCCTGACCTGCCGTGTACGGCGGCCTGTCCTCCCGGTGAGCGTGTGCTGCTGAAACAGCAGCTGGTGCGCGGCCTCGGCTGCGTGGCGACCTCCAGCGTGGGACGGCTGTTCGACGCGGTGTCCTCGTTGGTGGGTCTGTGCCACCGGGCGGGCTACGAGGCCGAGGCAGCGGTGCGACTGGAGGCCGCGGCGCTGAGCGCCGGCCCGGTGCGCGACGGCTACGCCTTCACACTCGAGGATCCCGCGGCCCTGCTGGCGGCGATCGTGGCCGATCTCCGCGCGGGTACCGAAGTCCCACTGATCGCCGCCCGGTTCCACCGGGCGGTCGCCGGGGCCGTACGCACCGCCTGCCGGCAGGCCCACCGCGACACCGGTGTCCACACGGTCGTCCTCACCGGCGGCGTCTTCGCCAACACCGTCCTGGACGAGATGTGCACCGCCGGGCTGACCGAGGACGGGTTCACCGTACGCGTCCACACGGTGGTGCCGCCCGGCGACGGCGGTCTGGCACTGGGGCAGGCGGTCGTCGCCGCCCGGCTCCCCGACGACTGAGAAGACGAGGAGGAGCACATGTGCCTGGCGGTACCCGGCCGGGTGGTCGGGATCGAGGAGCGGGACGGTACACCGATGGCCCGCGTCGACTTCGGTGGGGTGGTCAAGGACGTCTGTCTGGCCTACCTGCCGGAGATCGGTGTCGGGGACTACGCCATCGTCCACGTCGGCTTCGCGATCCAGCGGCTCGACGAGGAATCGGCCCTGGCCACACTCCGGCTCTTCGAGCGCATCGGGGCACTGGAGGAGGAGTTCGGGGACGCCTGGACGCGCGCGGCCAAGGAAACGGGAGAGGCCCGGAAGGAGGAGGAGCGGTGAAGTACATCGACGAGTTCCAGGACCCGGGTCTGGCCCGGAGACTCCTGGACGACATCGCCCGGACGGCCACGCGGCCATGGGCGTTGATGGAGGTCTGCGGCGGTCAGACGCACTCGATCATCAGACATGGGATCGACCAACTCCTGCCCAGCAGAATCGAGTTGATTCATGGTCCGGGCTGTCCCGTCTGCGTCACTCCGCTGGAAGTGATCGACAAGGCCCTGGAGATCGCCTCCCGCCCGGATGTGATCTTCTGCTCGTTCGGCGACATGCTCCGTGTACCGGGCAGCGACCGCGACCTGTTCCGGGTCAAGAGCGACGGGGGAGACGTCCGGGTGGTCTACTCACCGCTGGACGCCCTGCGGACCGCACAGGAGAACCCGGAACGGCAGGTGGTGTTCTTCGGCGTGGGCTTCGAGACCACCGCGCCCGCCATCGCCATGACGGCCCACCAGGCAGCGGGGCTGGGCATCCGGAATTTCAGCCTCTTGGTCTCGCACGTCCGGGTGCCTCCTGCCATCGAGGCGATCATGCGCTCACCGGACTGCCGGGTACAGGCGTTCCTCGCCGCAGGACACGTGTGCAGCGTGATGGGCACCGGGGAGTACCCCCGGCTCGCCGAGGCCCATGAAGTGCCCATCGTGATCACCGGGTTCGAACCGCTGGACATCCTGGAAGGCATCCGCAGGGCGGTCCGCCAGCTTGAACGGGGCGAACACCACGTGGAGAACGCCTACCCGCGGGCCGTGCGTCCGCAGGGCAACCCGACCGCCCTGCGGGTGCTCGGAGAGGTCTTCCGCACCACCGACCGTGCCTGGCGCGGGATCGGTGTCATCCCGGACAGCGGCTGGCGGCTGTCGGACGCCTACCGCGACCTCGATGCCGAGCACCGGTTCGACGTCACGGGCCTGACCACCGACGAGCCCGCCGTGTGCCGCAGCGGGGAGGTACTGCAAGGGCTGATCAAGCCCGTCGAGTGCACCGCCTTCGACGCTGCGTGCACACCGCGCACACCGCTGGGCGCGACCATGGTCTCCAGCGAAGGCGCGTGCGCGGCCTACTACCTGTACCGGCGACTGACCACGCCCCGCACCGAGGAGAAGGCTTCCGTTGACTGACATCGCATCGGACACCACCGGCTGGTCCTGCCCGATGCCCTTGCGTGACCAGCCGGTGGTGGTCATGGGCCACGGCGGGGGAGGGGCGCTGTCCGCAGAGCTGACCCGGCACCTGTTCCTCCCCGCCTACGGCGGGGAGACGCTGGAAGCCCTCATGGACTCGGCCGCCGTCGAACTGGGCGGCTCCCGGCTGGCCTTCTCGACCGACTCCTACGTCGTTCGCCCGCTGTTCTTCCCCGGTGGTGGTATCGGGGATCTCGCGGTCAACGGCACCGTCAACGACCTGGCCATGAGCGGAGCCGTACCCCGGTACCTGTCGTGTGCGTTCATCCTGGAAGAGGGAACGGAGCTGAGCACGGTCGGACGGGTGGCCCGGGCGCTGGGCGCGGCCGCCCGGGCTGCCGACGTCACCGTGGTCACCGGTGATACCAAGGTGGTCGATTCCGGCCACGGCGATGGTGTTTATGTGACCACGGCGGGAATCGGGCTCATTCCCGAGGGGGTGGACATCCGGCCGCAGCGTGCGCTGCCCGGTGACGTGGTGATCGTGAGCGGTCCGATCGGGCAGCACGGGATCGCCATCCTCAGCGTTCGCGAAGGTCTGACGTTCGGAACCGAAGTGGTCAGTGACACCGCGCCGCTGTCCGGACTGGTCCAGGCGATGCTCGCCGTCACACCGGACATTCACGCTCTGCGCGATCCGACCAGAGGTGGGCTCGCCGCCGCCGTCAACGAGATCGCGACGGCCTCGGAGGTCGGGGTCGTCCTGGACGAGGGGGCTGTGCCCGTCCCGGACGCGGTGGCCACGGCCTGCGCGCTGCTCGGCCTGGATCCGATGTACGTGGCCAACGAGGGCCGTCTGGTGGCCTTCGTTCCCCGGAGCCACGCCGAGGCGGTGCTGGAGGCGATGCGGGCGCATCCGGCGGGCGGCGGGTCGGCCGTGATCGGCGAATGCGTGGCTGATCACCCCGCGGTGGTCGTGGCCCGCACCGGACTGGGCGGGACCCGGATCGTGGACCTGCCGCTGGGGGAGCAGCTTCCGAGGATCTGCTGACCGTGGCCTGGAGTGGTGGCCGGACATCCGGGGGCCGGACACTGGGAGTGCGGAGGGGCGGAAGACTCGGCACGGAGGAGGAGGCCCTGTGGCGCAGACGTTCCACGTCGTGAGTGATGTGATGACACGGCCGGTGGTGGCCGTGGGCCGTGCCGCCTCCTTCAAGGAGGTGGTCCGGACCCTGGGGCAGTGGCGTGTGAGCGCGATGCCGGTACTGGAGGGCGAGGGACGGGTCATCGGTGTCGTCTCGGAGGCGGACCTGTTGCCCAAGGAGGAGTTCCGGGACAGCGATCCGGACCGCTTGGAGCGGTTGCGGCGCCTCCCTGACCTGGAGAAGGCCGGGGGCGTGGTGGCGGAGGAACTGATGAGTTCCCCGGCGGTGACCGTGCACATGGACGCCACCTTGGCCGAGGCGGCCCGGATCATGGCGGTCAAGCGGGTCAAGCGGCTTCCCGTGGTCGACGCCGAGGGGATGCTGCGGGGCATCGTCAGCCGGGGTGATCTGCTGAAGGTGTTCCTCCGTCCGGAAGAGGACATCGAGGAGGAGGTCCGGCGCACGGTGGTCTCCTACCTGTTCCCGGACAACAGCGGTATTCACGTCCGGGTGGCGGACGGGGTCGTCACGCTGAGCGGGCAGTTGCGGGACACCTCGCTGATCCCGGTGGCCGCGCGTCTGACCCGGGCCGTGGAAGGCGTCGTCGACGTCGAGTGTCACTTCCGGGGTGCCGGACCGGACGGGCCCCGTACGAGCTGAGTGCGGCCCCCGACGGGCTACGGCTCGACGTCCAGCACTTCCGCGACGGGCCGACGGGGAGTCCGTGTGCCGGGGCGGCCGTACCCCAGCCGTAGCACCATCTGTACGTAGGCCATGCCCGAGGTCGGATCGCGCAGCGGCCATCGCAGTTCGTGCCATTCGAGGGCCTGGGTGACGAACGAGGTGGCCAGCCCCTCGAGGGTGGCCAGGAGTAGCACACGTTCCAGAGCCATACCGGACCGCAGCCAGTCCTCGGGCCGGTCCTGCGCGGTGCTGAGCAGGGCCAGCTGGGGTGAGGTCTCGAAGTCGACCGCCTCGCGGCCCGGGATCCTCTTGCCACCCGCGAAGTCCCGCATGGGGGCCTTGCCTCCCCGGCGGCGGGGCCCGAAGGCGTACTCCGGGACCCCTTCGGTGGCAGGACGTGTGTCCTCCGCGCCCCGGGTGAAGCGTGCGAGGTCGGTCGCGGAGTCGGCGTCCGTGAGGTTGCGCGTCTCGGCCTCGAGGATCAGCTCCAGCACCGACTGGAGGTGCCAGCCGGAAGGGAAGTCCAGTGAGACCCGCTCCCTTCGCGCGGCGTCGGCGAGTGCCCGGCGCACAGGTTCGGGTATCGCCTTCTCCGCGAAGGGCTGGCGACTGGTGTGCCGAGTGTGGACCGCGGGATACAGGTCCGCCGGATCGTCGTCGTTCCCGAGCGGGTCGGTGAGCGTCACCGAGGCGAGGACCATCGGGTCGGCCGGCTGGGGCAGCAGCCGTGTCACCGCCTGCCATCCTTCGTGCGCGACCGCCACCCGCAGGTTCATCAGAGCGGCGCCGCAGCCGATGTGCAGGGCTCGGAGTTCGGGGTCGCTGTGGGGCAGAGAGCCCCGGAGGTCGGCCCTGAGGTGGAAGACGCGGTGACGCCGGGAGTACTGGAAACGCCAGGGCTGGGCGTTGTGCATGGACGGCGCGGCCGTGGCATCCCGCACCAGAGCCGCGATCACCATCTCGGAGAGCTCACGCGCCGCCCGGCGCTTCTGCCCGGACCCGTCGCCCGCCCCGGGTTGCCGTTCCGGTGCGTGCGCGATGTGGTGGATGTGTGCGTCCGGGCCGGGGAAGACCAGGCTGACGTGGTCGGA
This sequence comes from Streptomyces sp. NPDC045899, assembly GCF_056431485.1. Taxonomy (NCBI): domain Bacteria; kingdom Bacillati; phylum Actinomycetota; class Actinomycetes; order Kitasatosporales; family Streptomycetaceae; genus Streptomyces; species Streptomyces sp. NPDC045899. The sequence goes on along the minus strand of NZ_JBWKKP010000024.1, from coordinate 85,951 downwards.
ATCCGACCACCGCACGTCATAGGGAGGTGTCCCGTCGTCATGGTGGAGCCCGACGATCTCACCGTCCCGCCTGGTGGCACCAGTGGTAGGGCTTTCGACAATCAGTTGGTCGCCGACTTCAGCATGCATCGACATCCCGCCTCTCTGCCTCTTCCAATGTGTCACCCCGAGTGGGTGATGTCCTGGGGGCACAGGGCCCCGGCGCGGGGGCCACTCGGCCCACTCGCGGAGCGGGCCGGGGAGGGAGCCATGAGACCCGATCCGGCCACATGAGCGAGCCGGCAGGCTCGATGGACGAGGCTGCCGTAGGTCCGAGGGAGGAGCCGCCAGATGCACCACAGAACGGTCGGAGAGCTCATGACACGTCCGGTGGTCAAAGCCCCCCGGGACTTGCCGTTCAAGGAACTCGTGGAGCTGCTCACGGAGCACGACGTCACGGCGGTGCCTGTCGTGGACCGGGCCGGCCATCCGGTCGGAGTGGTGTCCGAAGCCGATCTGCTGCGCAAGTCCGCAGGTGAGGCCGATCCGTCCGGTCGACTTCCGGTCCCCCATCTGGAGGCGTGGGAGCGTGCGAAGGCGGGGGGTGCCCGGGCGGAGGAGCTGATGTCCTCGCCCGCGGTGTGCGCGCGCCCGGAGTGGTCGGTCGTCGAAGCGGCACGGGTGATGTCGGACCGCCGTATCAAGCGGCTTCCCGTGGTGGACGAGACCGATGAGCTCCTCGGCATCGTCAGCCGAGGTGATCTCCTGCGGGTCTTCCTCCGCCACGACGACGCCATCCAGGACGAGATCGAGAGGGACCTGCTGCGACGGACCCTGCGCCTCGCTCCCTCGGCCGTGGCGGTCGAGGTGCGCCGGGGCGAGGTGACGCTGGACGGATCGGTGGAGGTCAGGAGCCTGATTCCCGTCATCGTGCGGCTGTGCCGGAGCGTGGACGGTGTCGTCTCGGTCACCGAGCACATCACCTACCAGACCGATGACACCGGTGCGAGTGGCACCACGTAGCCGCCGGAAGCGTGGAGCAGACGAGGCCGGTTTGGGATATCCGGGATGGTTTGCCCCGTTTCGGGGTACTCACGCTCCGGGAGAGGTTCCACACGATGGAGCAGGGATGCCATGGAACAAGTCGTCACCGTGGGTCTGGACGGTTCGGCCGAGAGCAGGGCCGCCGCACGCTGGGCCGCTGACGAGGCCGTGAAGCGCGATCTGGCGCTGCGGCTGACGCACGCCTGGATCCTGCTGTCACCGCCCACGCCCGACAGCCCGGCGGCGGAGGACCAGAACCACTGGGCGAAGCAGATCGTCCACGAGGCGCACACCGAGCTCGCCCGACTCCACCCCGACCTGACCATCATCGACGAGCTGGTTGCGGAGGAGCCGGCGAAGGCTCTGCTCGCCGCGGCGGCGAGTTCCCGGATGCTGGTGCTCGGCTCGCGCGGTCTGGATCCGGTGGCGAGCTTCTTCCTCGGCGACATCGGCCTGCACGCGGTCGGCCGGGCGGAGCGCCCCGTGGTGCTGGTGCGCCCGGGCCGGGAGGGGGACCGGGGGAAGGTGGTGGTGGCCCTCAGCCTCCACGGCCCCCAGGACAACCTCCTGGAGTTCGCCTACGTCACCGCGTTCACCCGTGGCGTCCCGTTGTACGCGGTCCACGGCAGGAAACCGGAGCGGGCGCACACCCTCCGGGGCCCGGACAGCGGCGCGGACCAGGACCTTGAGCAGCGTGTCCGAGGGGAACTGGACGTCGTTCTGCGGCCCTGGCGGGAGAGGTTCCCACGGGTCCGGGTCATCGACGAGGTGTACTTGGAGAGCCCCGCCCGGGCCGTGGCGCGGGCGGCCGCCGACTGCGATCTGCTCATGGTCGGCCGGCGAAGACACCCCCCTGCCCTCGGGCCCCGCCTCGGCCCCGTGGTGCAGGCGGCCGTACACCACGCGACCTGCCCCGTCGCCGTCGTCCCACACGAGTGACCAGCCTCGCGGGCAGCTCGCCGCTCTAGGCAGACGGCCGCCCCGGGCGGCCCCACGCGGAATCGGCGCCGATGACGGAGATCCTCATGACGCAACCCATCACCGCAGGTCTGGACGGGTCACCGGAGAGCCTCGCCGCCGTCGACTGGGCCGCGGAGGAAGCACTTCGGCGGGGCGCCCCGCTGCGGCTGGTCCATGCCTGGATGCTGCCGCCGCAGACCGCCCGTACCGCACAGGCCCCGGAGGCCCGCAGGCTCTGGGCGCAGGAACTGCTGGACTGGACACAGAAGCAGGTGCGTGACCGGTACCCGAAAGTCCAGGTGACCACCGAGCTCCTTGCCCACACCCCGGTGGATGCCTTGGTGGCCGAGAGCGCTGCCACGGGACTTCTGGTACTGGGGGCACACGGCCGCGGTGCCGTGGGCGGCTTCCTGCTCGGGTCCGTGGGCCTGCGGGTGCTCACGCTCTCCCATCGCCCCGTGGTCATGGTGCACAAGGATGCCGCGCTGCAGACCGAACCGGGCGAGGGCGGCATCCTCGTGGGTATCCAGGACCCCCCGGGGTCGGCCGTACCGATCGAGTTCGCGTTCGCCACCGCGAAGGCGCACGGCACCGGGGTACGTGCGGTGCGGGCCTGCGCTCCGCCGCCGGTCTTCCCCCACAAGCCGCGGGCCGAAGAGCAGGCGGAGGAGAGCTCGCGTGGGGAGGCGGCGGAGCGGGAACGGCTCGCGGAGGCCGTCGCCCTGTGGCGCGAGAAGTACCCGGGTGTCCCGGTGACCGAGGAGGTCGCACGCGGCCACGCGGCGGAAGTACTGCTGGCAGCTGCCTCGCGGGCGGCGCTGGTCGTGGTCGGCCGGCCCGCGCACCGCCCTGTCGTGGGACCACGCCTCGGCCATGTCGCCCATGCACTCCTCCACCACGCCGACTGCCCGGTGGCCGTCGTCCCGTATGAATGAGGCCCGGCCGGGCGGCCCGGAAGGGAGGATCCATGCAGGGGAGCGCACCACGGGACGACGGCGGGCCGGAACGGGTGCCCCGTGGCCGCTACGAGAGGGAACTCCGCCGCCTCCAGGTCGAGTTGGTAAAACTCCAGGAGTGGGTGCGGGTCGAACGCCGACGTCTCGTGGTGGTTTTCGAAGGGCGTGACGCCGCCGGGAAGGGCGGTGCGATCAAGCGGGTCACCGCACGTCTCAACCCGCGCGTGGTACGGACCGTCGCGCTACCGGTTCCCACCGATCGCGAACGCACCCAGTGGTACTTCCAGCGCTATGTGAGTCAGCTGCCCGCGGCGGGGGAGATCGTGCTCTTCGACCGCAGTTGGTACAACCGGGCCGGTGTGGAGCGCGTCATGGGGTTCTGCACCGACGAGGAGTACCAGCGCTTCCTCCGCCAGTGCCCGGTCTTCGAGCGCATGCTGATCGAGGACGGGATCCTGCTGCGCAAGTACTGGTTCTCGGTGAGTGACGCCATCCAGGACCAGCGGTTCCGACGACGGCTCTCCGATCCCACACGGCGCTGGAAGATCTCCGGGATGGACCTGGAATCGATCACCCGCTGGGAGGCGTACTCGCAGGCCAAGGACGAGATGTTCGCGCGCACCGACACGGCGGCGTCACCCTGGTTCGTCGTCGACGCCGACGACAAACGTGCGGCCCGGATGAACATGATCGCTCACCTGCTGTCGACCGTGCCGTACCACGAAGTCCGGCTGCCGGACCTCAGCCTGCCACCCCGCCCGGCACACACCGGCTACCAACGCCCGCCCAGACACCTGCAGACCTACGTACCCGACCACACCGCAACGCTCGTGTCCCCGGATCCTGCGGCAGCGGGGGAGGACACCGCGGGGAAGGACCCTGACCCGTGACCGCCACGGTCCACGCGCTGCTGGCCGACGGAAGCACCGTCGAGATACGTGCCGCGCGGCCGCGGGACCGGGACGAAGTCCTGCGCATGCACCGGGAGATGTCCGCAGAGGATCAGCGACTGAGGTTCTTCGCCGTCAACCCGCGTTACACGCAGGACGCGGCGGAACGCATCTGCGCCCCTGAACACCGCGGGTACCGCGCGCTCCTGGCCGTCACCGGCGAACGGGTGGTCGGCGTGGCCGAGTACACCACGCTCCCCGGGCATCCCGGAGCACCGGTGACCGCCGAAATCGCTCTGGCAGTAGCCGAGGGACACCATGGACAGGGCATCGGCACGCTGCTGCTGGAACATCTGGTCCACGCGGCGCGGACCGACGGAGTCACGGCTTTCACGGCTGAGGCACTCGCCGAGAACCGCGAGGTCTTGAAAGTCTTCTCCGACCTGGGTCTGCGCACCTCCCGCCACTTCGAGGGAACGGACGTCGAGTGCACCGTGCACCTGGAGGAGGACGAGCACTATCTGGCGGCGGTGGACCGACGGGGGCGGACTGCCGCGGTGGCCAGCCTGAGCCCCCTGCTGCGGCCCCGTTCGGTGGCGGTCGCCGGAGCGGGCCGGCGGCCCGGGTCGGTGGGACGCTCGGTTCTGGCGAACCTGCGGTCCGGCGGGTTCCCCGGCGCGCTGTACGCGGTCAACCCCCACACCAACGTCATCGACGGCACTCCGGCATCCCCGTCCGTGGCGGCCCTGCCACGCGTACCCGACCTCGTCGTGCTCGCCGTGCCGCCGGCCGCGCTCCCCGACGTCGCGGAGGAGTGCGGCGCGGCGGGTGTCCGGGCTCTGGTGGTATTGACAGCGGGCCTGGACGGCGGGCAGGCCGAGGCGCTGTTCACCTCCTGCCGCCGCCACGGGATGAGGCTCGTGGGCCCCAATTGCCTGGGGATCGCCAACACCTCCCAGGACACCCGGCTGAACGCCACCTTCGCCGCTCATCCGCCGCTGCCCGGTTCCGCCGGGGTGGCGGTACAGTCCGGCGGCGTCGGCATCGCCCTGCTCGAACGCTACGGCCGTCTCGGTGTCGGCGTGTCCAGTTTCGTCTCCCTCGGCGACAAGTACGACGTCAGCGGAAACGACATGCTCCAGTGGTGGGAGTCCGACCCCGCTACCCGCTTCGCCGTACTGCACCTGGAGTCCTTCGGCAATCCGCGGGCCTTCTCCCGCACCGCCCGCCGAGTCGCCCGGGCCATGCCCGTTCTCACCGTGGACGCCGGACGCTCCGAGGCCGGACGGCGCGCCGCGGCGTCACACACCGCCGCCGCTGCCACCCCCACCATGACCCGTCACGCCCTGTTCACCCAGGCGGGCATCATCGCCACCCAGGGCATCGCCGAACTCATCGACACCACCGCGCTGTTGTACGACCAGCCGCTGCCCACGGGGACCGGCGTCGCGGTGGTGAGCAACGCGGGAGGGGCGGGAGTGCTGGCCGCGGACGCCTGCGTCGATGCCGGGCTGACGGTGCCGCCCCTGACACCCGACCTCGCCGCCACGCTCCGGGCCACACTGCCGCCGGGCGCAGCCACCGCCAACCCCGTGGACACCACGGCCGCGGTCACGGCCGACCCGTTGCGGCGCTGCCTGGACCTGCTGGCGGCTCACGCGGCCGTGGGAGCCGTGCTGCTCGTGCTCGTCCCCACCGCGCTGACCACCGGTAGCCCGGACGACCCGCTGCTGGCCCTCACCGGCGGGTCGGGGCGTTGGCCGCGGCCGGTCGCCGCGGTCCTGCTCGATCAGGAAGCGCCCGTACGGCTCCTTCCGAGCGGTGACCGCCACCTCATCCCCGCCTACGCGGAACCCCGGTCGGCCGCACGCGCCCTGGCCCATGCCGCCCACTACGCGCGCTGGCGCGCCGAACCCCCGGGCACGATCCCGCAACTGTCGGGTGCCGACCCGGTCGGAGCCACCGCCATCGTGGAGGACTTCCTCACCCGGCAGCCCGGCGGGGGCTGGCCGGGCCCCCGCACCTGTGCGGCGCTGCTGGACCGCTATCGCATTCCCCAAGTGCCCTGGGCCTGGGCGACGGACGAGAACACCGCCGTCGACGCAGCACGCCATCTCGCCGGGAGGGAAGGCGGCCGAGTGGCGCTCAAGGCGTACTGGCCCGGCCTGGTCCACAAGAGCGATCAGGGAGCACTGCGCTTGGACCTGGAAGGCCCCGACCAGGTGCGCAGCGCCTACCGGGAACTGTCGGCGCGTTTCGGGGACCGGATCAGCGGCACCCTCCTGCAGCCCATGGCTCGCCGCGGGGTCGAACTGTTCGCGGGGGTCGTCCAGGACGAGGTGTTCGGCCCCCTGGTGCTCTTCGGCCTCGGCGGCACCGCCACCGAGCTCCTCGCCGACCACGCGGCGCGGCTCGCCCCGCTCACCGATCGCGACGTCCACAGTCTTCTCACCGCGCCCCGGTGCGCCCCCCTGCTGTTCGGCTACCGGGGAGGCGAGCCGGTGGACCTGGAAGGGCTGGAACAGTTGCTGCTGAGATTGTCCCGGATGGCCTGTGACCTCCCGCAGCTCGTCGAGGCCGACCTCAACCCGGTGGTGGCCCGGGCCGACGGTGTCATGGCTCTGGACGTACGACTGCACATCCTCCCGCGCCACCCGTGGGACCCCTATCTGCGGCGCTTGCGCGCTGCCCGCCGGTGGGGGGCGGCATGAGCATCGGGGAGGCTCCGGGGGAAGGGTTCCGGTCACACCCGCTGGGGCACGATGGCCACCGGGCACGCGGCACGGTGCAGCACGGTGTGGCTGACCCGGCCGAGTTGCAGACCCGAACGGTCGCAACGGCGCAGAGCACCGAGGACCAGCAGATCGGCTCGCTCCGACAGATCCACCAGCACCCGGTGCGCGGGTCCCTCGATTACCTCGCGACGGCATACGGCCCCCGGGCGCCGGTCCTCCGCGCCGTCCAGGACCTCGCCGAGCACGGTCGCGGCCTGTTCCTCGTAGAGCAGACTCGCAGCCGAGTGAGAGCGCAACGGTCCGTCGTGCGCCTGTGCCGGTTTGCACCAGGTGCGCACCGCGTGCAGCTCGGCGTCCCGCGCCTGGGCCTCACGGAAGGCGAACCCGATGGCCTCGGATCCTTCGGCGACGTCACCGACGGCGAGGACCACGCGCCCGAATTCCCCGCGCAGGCTGTCGTGCGTCCCACGTACCACGATCACGGGGGCCGCGGCACGGCCGGCGACCGCCAGGCTCACCGATCCGAGCAGTACGTCCGCGAGCTCACCCCTGCCCCGCGAACCGGTGACCACCGCGAACGCCTCCTGGCTCGCCGCGAGCAGCGCCGTCACCGTGTCCTCGGCGAGTACGTCGGCAGACACCTTCACATCCGGGTTGCGTGCCACCGCGCGCTCGGCGCACGTGGCGGCGATGTTCTCCGCCACGATCTCCCCCGAGGAGCGACCCGCTCCGAAGGCGGGCAAGAGCCCTTCGTAATGTTCCCACCGAGACGCGTAGATCAGCCGCAGCGGCACCCCGTGGCGCGCGGCCTCGTCCACCGCCCAGTCCAGGGCCTGCAGGCTGGGGTCTGATCCATCAACCCCCACAATCAGCGGAAACGACACGGTCTCCACCGCCTCTCCTGTGGTCGGCACGTTTGCCGCCCCCTCCTACCAGACTCGCACGAACTTCTTGGACCGGCGGGATGGGCATCGGGGCCGGTCGGGCCTCGGCCGCTGGAACTGCTGCCGTGGGGCGTACTCCTCGCGGGGAAGGGGTTTTGCCGGAGAGTCCGTACCGGTTGGCGACGCGAGCCGCGAGGCTGTCGGACCGATCCCGGCATCACATTCGGTGATGACTCAGGCGCCCAGGGTGACTCCGGGGGGGCGATCACGGCCGGCGTTCGGTGCCGTCCCGGCAGCCCGGTGCACATCGGCCGACGTGCGGCCTCCGGCCAGGGAGGATCCGACCGTGTCCATTTTCGCGATCCTCGATGCCATACGCGGCACCGGCCTGGCGCTCGGTGCTGTGTGCTGATCGGTATATGCGGTCATGGGCCTAATGGGCCACGGGGGTGGTTTCCCAGTCGCCCCCTTGAGCAGCCGCTTGCTCGGGTGGACTACTGAGGTGGATCAATGGGCCACACCCGTGAATCGGCTCACGCAGCACCCGGCTCTGTCCCGGTCGCTGCGCAGGCTTTGGGTCAGGGCCCGTTCCATCGTCATCATCCGAGGGGCGCCATGCGATTCACCCCTGCCCTGCGATCTCTCGGCGCCGCTGTCCTCGCCGCCGCCGGTCTGACCGGCGTCCCGGGTACCGCACACGCGGCGACGTACGTGCCCTGCAGCACCTCCGCGTTGATCACTGCCATCACCAACGCCAACACCGCCGGTGGCGACTCCCTGACCCTGGCGGCGAACTGCACCTAGACCCTCACGGCCGTGAACAACTCCGCCTCTGGAAGCCCCAACGGACTGCCCGTCATCACGGAGGCGATCTCCATCACAGGGGTCAACAGCACCATCCAGCGCTCCACGGCCCCCGGCACCCCTGAGTTCCGCATCTTCGAGATCGACCCCCCGGACGGCAACCTGACCCTCACCGGAGTCACGGTGCGCAATGGTGATGTGACGACGTCGGACACGGCCGGGGGCGGGATCTGGCTCAACGACGGTGGGACCCTGCGGCTGGTCAACTCCACCGTCACCGGAAACAAGGGCGCCGACAGCGGCGCCGGCGGTATCGAGAGCACCGAGGGCACGATCACCCATCAGCAACAACACCGGCCGTCCTCAGCCAGAACGCCGCAACCTTCGGCGGGGGACTCCGCAACGCTGGCACCGCCACCCTGACCAACGTCACCCTGGACCACAACACCGCCACCGACAGCGGCAGTGCCGGAGCCGGGATCTACAACGGAGGTTCCCTGACCACCACCAACACCCGGATCACCGACAACACCGCGACCGACCCCGAATCCCAGGGCGGCGGAATCTACAACGGCGACACCGCGACCCTGCGCACCACGAACATCACCCGCAACACCGCCGGCGACGGTGGCGGAATCTTCAACGACAGCACGGTGAGCTTGGTGGGCAGTTCGGTCACCGCCAACACCCCCAACAACTGCGCCCCGACCGGCAGCGTCCCCGGTTGCACCGGCTGACCCCGGGGGGTATTCCGCCCTCCGCGCCATATGTGGCCTCGGGGCATGTCGACGGAGAAGACGGGCGTAACCGGCTTGGTGCGTCCTGTCCCGTGGTCGGGTAGCAGGCGGTGTCGGGCGCGCCCGACACCCGGGTACGGACCGATCGTGCCCGCGGAAACCGATGTCCCGATCGTCGCCCCCGCCACCATGGGGGCGGCGTTCGCGGGCACGACGTTGCGGCCCACCGTGCGCTCGGCACAGGTGGCGGCGATGTCTCCGTCACGGTCTCCCCCGAGGAGTAACACTCTGCCTCCCCGGCGTCTCACCACCCCGTAGTGCTGCCGGTCGCGGCGGCGCGGATGCTCGCCACCGCGGAGCACATCACCCTGACGATGTTCAGCTCGGGTTGTCCGAGCGGGCAGCCGTGGCGAGTCTCCTGCGCAGCTCGTCGCTGTCGACGGCCCGTGCCACACGTATGTTCTCGCGGTCCTTGCAGCGGTGGGCCCTCCGGACGACGATCTCCGTCAGATCGATGAGCTCCCGCGGATGCCTCGCCTCCCACTCCAGATAGAGCGAGCAACGCGAAGGGCAGTCCGGGCCAGGGCGACGACATGGCCGGCCGGACCATCCCACAGCGCATGGGGCAGTGACTGACTCGCGACCCTCTCGTCATTCCCGCGCGCCCGTCCGATCCGCGGCCTCCGCCGGTAGACCGCGTTCAGGCGGTCAACGGCATCGTCGACCTCCTTCTGCGCGCCGACGACACGGTCGAGCGCCGCCGACCGGACAGCAGGATCGTGCGCAGTCAGTCCACACGCCCAGCCGAGCCGTGTCTCCCACTCGCTTGCACCGGTCGTCGTTCTCACTCCGGGATGATCGGCGACGCGGAGCGCATAGGGAAACGGTTGTGTGTATCTCGATCCGCTCCTCCCGACACCGAGCCTTCGGGCTGGGGCCGGCCGCGCCGCCGATCTCCGGCGGCGCGGGGCCGGTTGTGGGAAGTGAGGGTGGCCCGGCCGGGTCTAAGCGGCTGGGGCGAGGTATGCGTGGTGGCTGTGGGAACGATCAGTCACGGGCGTGCTCCCTGTGCTGTCGGCCGGCCCGTTCGTGGACGTCCGCGGTCATGCGCATCCGTGGTTGCCGTGGATCGGGGCGTGCCCGTGGTGGCGGCACCGCTTGACGATGTGGGTGAGCCTTTCGGGGTTGTCGATGTCGGAGGAGTAGTTGGCATCGCCGGAGTAGGTCGCGGTGATGGTGTGGGCACCGATGGTCAGGTGTTCGAGGGTGCGGGTGGCGATGCTGCAGTGGTGTCGCGCGGGCTTCAGAACGCCTGTGCCGACGGGGGTTCCGTCGACGGTGAAACGGACGGTGCCGGTCGGCCGGGGGAGACCTGGTTGGTTGGTGGCCGGGCAGACGAGGTCAGCCACATGGACCCGCTGTCCCTTCTTGGAAGGGTTCGGGTGGGATTTGAGGTGCGTGATGACGGGGGAGGGCGGGGAAGGCAGGGTGTAGGTGAGGGTGACGCGGCCGTTTCCGGTGTTCGCACCGGTGGTGAAGGTGCTTCCGGCCGGTCCGGCGCTCGACCCGCCACCACCGCCGCCGCCACCTGAGAACGTCACGTCGGTGGTGGCGCCACCGCCGCCACCGCCACCTCCGTACACGCCGCCGCCCCCACCACCGCCGGCACTGATCGACGCGCCGCCGCCGGTTCCGCCGGTGCCGAGCACACCAGGCTGGCCGTTGTCGCCGTTGAAGTGGACGCCGACGCCTCCGTTGCCGCCCGCGCCCGGGGTGGTGGGAGTCGCTCCGCCGCCACCCTGGCCACCGGTGGTGTCGGTGGCGCCGGTGCCGGGGGTCCCGTTCGCCCCTGACTGGCCGCCAGCACCGCCGGGACCACCGGGCAGCTCCTCGGTGCCCCCTCCGCCGCCGCCACCGGCGGCCGTGACCAGCCGCGAGGACAGGTCGAAGGCTCCGGAGCGGATGTCCGAGGCACCTCCGGCGCCGCCACCGCTGCTGCTGTCCGAGGTCCCGCCACCGCCGCCGCCGTTGAAGCCTGCTGTGCCGGGGGTGGTCTCCACCGCGTCACCGCCCACCCCTCCGACGTTGACCTGCAGTGTCTGGCCGGGGGTGACGGTCAGGGTCCCGGTGACCTCGGCACCGGCGCCGCCGGTGCCTCCGGGATTGACATCGCTGGCTCCCGCGCCGCCGGAAGCTCCCCTGACGTCCGCGTGCAATTGGGTCACTCCGCTGGGGACGATGAACGTCTCGGCCGCACCGGTGAAATTGAAGGTGCACACCACCTGGTTGCCGGTCTGGGCGCAGCTCTGGGCGGCGGCGGGACCGGCCAGGAGCGGCACGAGGGCCAGGGACATGCCCGCCACGAGTGTTCCCGCCGTCATGGCGCGAAGGGCCGGGCGGGTAGGACGCGTGATGACAGAGCCGTGTGAAGCGATCATGTGCAGGTCTCCTCATTGCTGCCGCACCCCTGGCTCTCGGCGTGCCTCCTGCAGAGGGCGCCGCCTGGCGCCGGGATACAGTTCGACGGGGCGGGGCCGGATCGGGCCCGCTGCCACACATCGTCACCACCGGCTCGGAAGCGCGCCCCGACGCCGCGCCGTCGGCCGACCCGAACGGCGGTCCGGCCGAGTGCCTCCCCCTCGACGACCTCACCCCCGCAGTGCTGCGCCGGACCCTCTGCACCAGGACGTCAGCACGGATGACCCGGTTGCCGGAGCTTCAGGACACGATGTCCTCGCCGTGGCGCAGCCGCAGCACACTGTCGGGCAGCATCCGGCTCGCGGTGGGCGCCGTGGCCGTCAGCCGTGCGGAGGGGAGCAGTTCCAACTGCTCACACTGCCACCCCGCGGTGTCGAAGACGGACAGGTCGGTGAGGCCGTGCATCTCCAGCGGTGTCCCGGCGGCCCGCGAGGCCTGGGTGAGACTGCGGGCGGAGGAAGCGGAGAGGACATCGCAGATCCAGCTCGCGCCCGCCCCCGGGCACGCCAGTGAAGTGGCGAGTGCCCGCACGGCGTCCTCCGGAAGATAGGTCAGCAGTCCCTCCGCGAGGATCACACAGCGCCGCCCGCTGGTGCGTGGCAGCAGCAGACCGGCGAGCCGGTCGGTGTCGCGCAGGTCGGCGCGCAGCCGCGTGACGGGGACCTTCGCGTCGGCCGACGGCAGCAGCCGGTCCTTGAGGTCGAGTACCGGAGCGGAGTCCACCTCGATCACCCGGCAGCGATTCGGCCAGTCCATGCGGTAGGGCCGTGCGTCGAAGCCCGCGCCCAGGTTGACGCAGACGTCCACTTCCTCCCGTGTGAACACCTCGGACAGCATGCGGTCGATGAGCATCGTGCGTGCCACCACGACCGACGTCCCGGCGGTGTGCCGGGTGACTCCGCGGATGGTGGCGGGGCAGAGGTCGGCGAACCGGGCCGCGAACGGATCGTCGAGCGCGCTGTCCGGATCGGCCGTCGCCCGGGCCCGGCCGGTGGCGGTCAGGAAGGCGGTGGTGGGTACGTGGCCTGCGGACACGGGCTACTCCCAGCGGAAGAGCCGTACGGCGGCCGCGGCGGTGAGCGCCAGCAGACCCACCAGTACGCCGACATCGAGGGCGACGTTCGTCGAGCTGTCCAGCCATGCGTGCTGAAGGAGCTTCACGGCGTAGGTGGCCGGTATGGCATCGCTGATCGCCTTCATCGTGGAGGGGAAGATCTGGAGCGGGATGGTCGCCCCGGAGAGGAAGATCATCGGGAAGTAGAGCAGATTCGCCACGGCCGTCGCCGCGCGTTCCGAGGGCGCGACCGCCGCGACGACCCCGCCTATCGCGTACATCACCAGCGTCACCAGAACCAGCGAACCAACGGTCGCCACCGCCGCGCCCGCCGAGTCCGGCATGTGCAGATCGAAGAAGAGCCAGCCGGTCGCGACCAGCAGTACGGCGCCCAGCAGGCTGAGCGCGATGTTCACCAGCCCTTGGGCGATCAGCAGGGCCGAGGGGCCCAGGGGGGTCGCGCGGAAGCGCTTGAGCACCTTGCGGTCCCGGTACTCGGCCAGCCCGAGCGGAAAGCTCATCAGCCCGGTGACCGCGATCACCAGGACCAGGTAGGCGGGCACCGACATGTCCACCGTGCCCCGTCCGTCGAGCCGGCTGGAGGGGTCGTTGCCGTAGATACCGCCGAACATGCACAGCATCAGCACCGGAAAGGCGAGTGCGAAGAAGACCGGAGCGAAATTCCGCATCATGCGCCGTGATTCGAACCTGACGACCTGCCAGAGCAGTTGCATGGGTCAGTCGCCGCCCTTCTCGCTGGAGTCCTTCTTGCCGGAGTCCTTCTCGTTTTCGGCAAGGTCGTTGCCGGCGGTGTCGGTGCCGATGCCGACCAGCCTGAGGTAGGCGTCTTCGAAACTCGGCGCGCGGTGGCTCACCGCGGAGGGCGGCAGATCGGCCGCCACCAGCCGCTGGAGGACACGGTCGTAGTCCGTGGGGAAGCTCGCCGCGTACGCGACGCGCCGGTCCGTCCCGGTGGTCAGCCGGGCCAGTCCGAGTTCCTCGAACTGTCGCTCGATGCCGGGAGCCGCGTCGACATCGACCGAGACGGTGGCCGGTCCGCCGTGCGCCGAGGCCAGCCGTGCCGGGCTGTCCAGGGCGACCAGTTCGCCGCCGCGCAGTACCCCGACCCGGCCGCACAACGCCTCCACCTCCTCCATCGAATGCGAGGTGAGCAGCACCGCGACACCGCGAGCGGCCAGATCGAGCACGGCGCGCCAGGTTCCGCGGCGCTGCTCCGGGTCGAGGCCGGTGGTCAGTTCGTCGAGGATCACCAGGCGCACATCGCCGACCTGCGCCAGCGCCAGCGCGAGGCGTTGACGCATACCTCCGGAGAGTTCGGCGATGAGGCTGCGCCGTCGGTCGGTGAGGCCGAACGTGTCCAGCAGCCGTGCCGCGGCTCCCGGGGCGGAGTAGAGGGCTTCATAGAGGTCGCACAGTTCACCGACCCGGGCGCGGCTGGGGAACTGCGACTCCTGCAACTGCATGCCGATGAGGTGGCTGGCGGTCTGTCGGTCGCGGTGCGGATCCAGGCCGCAGACGGAGATCGAGCCGTCGCGGACGGGCCCGCGCAGACCGCCGACCGACTCGGCGATCGAGGTCTTGCCCGCCCCGTTCGGTCCGACAAGACCGAGGATCTCCCCGGGGCCCACCTGGAAGGACACATCGCGAACGGCGACGAGGGAACCGTAGGCGACGCTCAGGTGTTCGACCCGCACCACCGGGCCGTCCTCCGCGGCCGCCGCCGGCCGGGGTACCGACGTATCGGAGTTCTTCGGTATCACAGGCTCAGCCTCCTGGGTGCTGACGAGGCGCGCGCACGGGAGGTGGCGCTCAGGTTGGTGTAGAAGCCGGCGAAGGACATGTGCAGGGCCAGTGCGGGCAGGATGCTCTCGGTGGCGGCGGTCAGCAGGCTGCCGGTCGTGCCGAGGGCGAGGCTGGACATCCCCAGCACATAGGCCTGGACCCAGGTGGAGACCAGGACGACCTGGCCGACCGCGAACAGCACGGTGCTGAAGGCCGCCGCGAACACGAAGCCGCCACCGGTCGCACCGAGCCCCAGCAGGACGGCGCCCCGGAACACCAGCTCCTCGACCAGCGCGGCCACGGCGGGGACCACCCAGTGCAGGTGCCGGGGCAGGGCCAGGATCGAGGAGATCCACTGCACCCGGGTGATCTCCCCCGGCACGTCCACCCGTGGGTTCGCCCGGTACAGCAGCGAGACGCACAGGATGTTCAGACTCGATGTCCCGCACACCGCGAGCAGCAGGGCGAGCAGCGCGTCGGCCGAGGGCCGGCCGACGAGCCGCTGGAACGAGAGTCCGGCGAAGGCCATGAGCAGCACCAGTGCCACGACACCCAGCAGCAGGTAGAGCACGGTCCCGAAGAGCGCGAAGGCCGCGTCCGGACGCAGCCCCGTCCGGTCCGCGAGCCACAGCCCCATCCGTCGTCGACGTGCCGGATCCCCGAACGGCAGCCGGTAGAGCGCCAGCCAGCCACCGATCGTCGCGACGCACACGCATGCGTAGGTGACCGCGTTCACCGGTCCACCACCTGACGTGCCGCCAGGGTGTGGACCGTCAGGTTCTGCCCGAGGTGGCTGAGCACCGGTACGAGCAGACTGCCCGAAGCGACCAGCAGGACCCCGAACACCGCACCGGACAGCGCCTTCTGGACCATGATGAGGCCGCCGAAGAAGAGGTGTCCGAGTGCGTAGCCGACCGCCGCGCAGCAGATCGCCGCCCATGTGGGCAGGCCCAGCCATTCTTCGAGAGCGCCGATCCACAGTCCCCGGTAGAGCAGTTCCTCGGCCACCGCGGTGAGCAGGATGGAGGCCAGGTAGCCGGGCCCCGCGGGAGCGCCTGCCCGGACGGAGAGGCGCAGGCTCCGCTTCCCGCGCAGCAGCTTCGGCGCGGCCCCGAGCGCGAACTCGGCCCCGACCAGGGCGACCCCGGCCCCGAGTGCGATCAGGAGCCAGAGCGGACCGGTACGCCATGCGCCGAGGCGATCCGGTATGAGGTGCCCGGACGCCACGACGGCGACGGCCAGCCCCGTGACGACCAGATACGCCAGGGGAACGCCGACCGTCGCGGTCCGCTCGCGATTCCGGGCATCATCCGGGCCGGTGCGGAACGATCCCGCGATGCGGACCAGTTCGGCGGGCGCCACCGTCGCCACCAGCACCAGGCCCTCAAGGGAGCGGGTGGGGGACCACATGCGTCACACCCCCGTAGCTGCGCATCCGGGGATGGCCGCTCGCGGGGAAGCCGGGAAGGCACATGCTGAGCAGCTCCGGGATGAGCACCCGGACCACCTTCCATGGGGTGTCCGCCAGCGCCGGCGGGGTGATGTCCAGATAGCCCGACCATTCGCTGATCGCGGAGAGCTCGGTCAGCAGTGTGCGGATGGCGGACTCGTCGTCGGGGGCGTAGGGGTTCACCGAGCCGAGGTCCATGCGTCCGGCCGTACGGCTCTCGACGGCGGCGAGTTTGCGCTCGGCGTCGTGCGGGGCGGCGAAGTACAGCACGTTGGAGTCGAGGTCCGTGAACGCGGAGCTCTTCTGCGCGAAGTGCACATGGGGGAGGTCGAAGACGGTGCTGAACATGCCGATGGCGAGGATGGCAGTCGCCTCGGCCGCGCCGCGCAGCAGTGCCTGGCGCGGATCCGGATCGGCCTGCAGCCCGAACGCGATGTACGGCAGCTCCCGGTCGCGCCGTACCAGGGTGACGCCCACATTGGGCAGCGACAGCTCGGGCCTGGTCAGGTACGTGGCCCGGACCTCGTACGGCCCGTCCGGCTCCAGTCCGGCGGCCGTGAGCAGCTCGCGCCCGTCCGCGTCCGGCTCGATGACGGGGGCCTTGGCCTCCGTGTACCAGTTGAGGATGAACGCGTCGATCTGCACGGCCTCGATCAGTGCGCTGAGCAGCGCCTTGTCCAGCGAGACATGCGCGGCGGTGCCCGTGGAGAAGGACGGGGTGAACAGCTTGTCCCCGTACTCGGCGTTGCTGCGGAAGCCCAGGAAGACCAGCTGCGCCGGCAGATAGACCTCCTCGCCCGGCCGGGTGAGCGACGGGCAGGCGATCCACGCGATGACATCGTCCTCCTTCGGCAGCTCGGGCGAGTAGCGGTGCATCATGCCCGCGATGCGCTCCTGTTGCGCCGCTTCGAAGATGCCGAGCAGTTCCAACGGCATGCAGCGGTGGCGCGAGGAGAGCGAACGGTAGGAGGCGTACTCGATGCGGTGCTGGAAGAGCGGCATCGCCATCATCGCGGCGTACCGCTCGACCGATTCGCCGGTCAGCCGGGTCACCGCCTCCTCGTTGGTCGACCCGTAGCCGGCGAGGTGGTACTGCATCTGCATATGGGGGTCCTGCAGCGCCAGCCGGTGGTACTGGGGCATCGCCGCGGTCGCCGACCGCAGGTTCGGTTCGCCCGCGACCGCGGCGGGGGAGACCAGCATGCCGGGAAGGATCCCGCCCTGGTTGCCACCGATCCGCGCGTACCGGTCGAGCGCGGTGGTCATCCCCGGGTAGCCGCGGGTCGTGATGGGGCTCATCGCGTTCCCCCGAGCGCGTTGCGGACATGGCGGTCGATGACGACCCGGCTGCTGAAGTTGATCTCTTCGACGATGTCCCGCGAGACATGTCCGCAGGCCGGGCAGGTGCCGATGCGCAGGACGTCTTGGGCCTGCATCTCGTACGTCGGCAGGTAGATGCTCAGCGCACGGCCGAGGAAGCGGGAGGTGCCCAGCGAGCGCAACAGGACGGCCTCGTTGACCAGGAACGCGCACAGCAGCCACTCGACTCCGCTCGGCCCGCTGTTGGCCTTGGGCACGTTGGCCCCGACGAACGCGTGGTAGCCGATGTGGTCTTCCAGACGGGCGAGTGAGCGCTGCTCGAAACACTCCAGACAGCCGGTGCGCGGGCTCTCGGCCCCGACCACCGTGGCGAACGGGCCGTCGATCAGCCCCACCAGAACCGGCTTCTCCAGGTGACAGGCGAGGCGGTTGAGATTGCGCAGGGTCAGGATCGAGGCCTGGCTGATGGAGACGATGAGCGAGTCGCAGTGCTCGACGTACCCGCTCAGCCGCTTGAGCGTGTCCGCCGCCGCCAGGCCCCCCATCCCGGAGGTGAGATCGGCGTCGCCCAGCTCGGCCAGGAACTCGGCGGGCAGCAGCTCCACCGGATTGCCGAGGGATTCGGTCTGACGGGACACATAGGCGGTGGCACTGGGGGAGTCGGCCACGAAGGCGACCGTGGCCCTGGACGACTCGGCGGCACCGAAGAGATCCAGGTTCCCGAGCAGCGCCCGCGCCATCTCGGCGCCGTGTTCGGAGGGTCGGTCGTGGGCGAGGAAGCCCGCCTGCCGCAGCTCGGTCACCGCCAGCCGCAGGTTCGCGCGCTCGACGGGGGAGAGACCGGTGACGCCGTCGAAGGTCCCGTCGGCCGTTTCGCCCGCGGCCAGCTTGTCGAAGAGCGCGGTCATGGCAGCACGGACCCCCGGGGACTCCGCGCGCAGATCGACGGTCACCTCGGAGAAGTTCCATATCCCCCAGCGGAGTCGGATGACGCCCGGCTCGACGGCCAGGAGCCGCACGGAAGTTGCCAGGACGATTCCCGGCTCGGAAGCTGCAACGGTCATTGCGGGTTCTCAGACCTCTCCGTGTCCCATGAGCGTGAAGTGGACGACATGGCGTGACGTACCGTCGAACCCCAGCGTCTTCTCAAGGCTCTGCTTGTTGTATCCGCCCTGGTCGCAGGCGATCAGGCCGAGCGCGGTGCGGGCCAGATGGATGTTCTGGGAGATCCCGCCGACCTCGATCAGGGCGAAGACGACCCCGCTGTCGCCGTATTTCTGCGAATTGACGTAGAGGTCGTAGACGTACACGAGCGCGAAGGCCACCTTGTCCAGCTCCACGTCCGCCGTGAACAGCTGCGCGGACAGGTCGACCGGGCCGGGGGTCCGGTGCAGGGGGTACAGGGTGTGGCTCTGCGGCTGGTACTCGTACGCCCCCGGCTCCAGCCCCTTGACGTTCTGCGCGAGGACCATGAGCCGGACCGGGTAGAGGCCGCCGCCGGACGGTACGGTGCGCAGCGACACCGCGGCATCGCCGTCCTGGGCGTTCGGGACCGGCAGGCTGCCCGTGACGCCCTGTCCGTGCCAGAGCACGGTGGCCAGCTCGTCGAGCGACGCCGACCGCCCCGAGAACTGGCGACCACTGCGCCGGCCTTCCACGACCGAGGTGAGTCCGCCCTTCAGCCGACGGGGCCCCGGCAACGCGAGGGCGCGGTCCTCCCGCTCCCGCAGATCGCTGTGCGCGCTGGAGAGCACGGCATCATGGGCGTAGTAGCGCGAGACGCCCAGCTGCATGCCCAGATCACGGCCGCTCCGGCGGTGGTTGAGCAGAAGCTCCTCACCGACGAACCCCTCCACGGCCGGGCTCCACCGGCCCCGCACCACTGCCTCCGGCGCTCGCACCACCGTGCTCTGGCTGTAAACGGAGACCGAGGTGTGCTGCTGCCCGAATGCTCCCGTCGTCGCTAAATGGCTTTGTTGGTCCAGGTATTCGGAGACGGCTTCTTGGGAGTCTTTGAGCGACATCCTCGGGCCCTTCACTCAAGGAGTGGTATCGAGATTGATATGCGGTGACGTGTGTCCCGCGGATGAGTCGGGCGGAACCGCCGAGGCTGCCCCGCCCGACGGTTTGCCCTACCAGCTACAGCAGGACGTGCAGGAGCAGTTGCCACCGCCGCATGTGGTGCTGGCACCCGGAGCGACCTGGACGAACGCGCCACCGGTGGCGGTGCTGCCGACCTGGCTGGAGAAACTCAGCATGTTGCTTCACCTCCGTTCGGATGGGGAAGAGTGATGCCCTATTACTGACCGGTTCGGAGATTAGCAGTCAGGGTGCATACCGGGAACAGGCGGGAAGGAGGAAATTCCCTAGTCCTGTTCCTGAAGTGTTCGCCTTCGTAATGGAATTGCGGACGGGGCAGACGTCTTCCGTGGCCCTTCCGGGCAGCCCGCATGTCCGGCGCGTCCGTGAACGGCCCCTTTGCGATACATCACTCTTTGAGGCGCGAACGAAAACTGGTGAAACCCTGGTGGCGGAGAGCCGCTCGCTCGTGGACACTGCCCGGACGCGGGGGCGGTACCTGAGTGCCCGACATCCCGGGTTACGTCACACCCGGCGCGTGAGACCCGCCGCCTGATCCCACGTCCTCGCCCCAGGAGCGCGTGGACCGCCCCCGGTCGGGCGCGCGGCCGGAGCGGAGGCGGTCAGATGAGCGTGCGCCGTGAAGAGCCTGAGGCATCATCCGTCGCCACTGGGGTCGAGGGGCCAATTCGCCGCAGACGGAGTCTGGTCGATGACAAGGTTGGTCGAGTCATCATTCCATGTCAGGACGGAGGGGGCACCGCTCTCCTCGGACGGGCTGAACCTCGTCTTCCTCGGGCGACGTGGCCGACCCGGCGGCTGCCGTGTGCGAGAAGGCGGCTCACTGCGCGGTGGACACCGCATCCAGGCCGATGCCGCGATCGGCGAACGACCGGTGCAGGTCCTCGTCGAGATAGGCCCGGGCTGCGGCGCTGCCCTTCAGGTGCGTGTCCATGTGGGCCAGGCACAGGGCCTTGAGGGTCTCGGTGGCGTGCCAGTTCGGGCAGAGGTCGGAGAACGGAATGGAGGCCAGCGCGGCAAGGTCGGCACCGGCGTTCGTGATGAGGCCGCTCTCCCACATCGGGCGGACCCGCTCGTACAGCTCTTCGCCGTTCTCGGCCCAGTGGAAGTGGCTGGCCCGGGACAACACCGCGAATCGCTTGGGCGGTTGGAGTTTGTCGTAGAGTTCCCGCAGGTCGGACAGGACAATCAGCGAATCGCACTCGCCGGCGATCACCAAGGTGGGGACGTGCCGCCCCCAGTCGAGGCGGAGCCGGGAGGTCTGCATCGCCGTTTGGGGGAAGGGTCCGTGGGTGCCGTAGCTCGGGGCGGCGACCAGTGAGGTCTTCAGCCGTTTGTCGAGGGCGTTGGTGGTGAGTGTGGTCCAGCCGCCGAGGGAGACCCCGTACATGCCGATCCGCTCGGGATCGATCAGCGCCGTGAGCTCAGGGTTGGCACCTGAGAGCAGATGGTCGAGGGTGAACACCGCGTCCAGCGGTCGCTGAGCGCAGATCTCCTCGTCCGGCAGCCGGCGGGGCGGGACGCCGCTGTCTGCTGCCAGCGCGTCGCGGGCCAGGTCGTCCTGGGTGTCACCGCTGTGGTCCGGTGCAGCGATGATGTAGCCATGGCTTGCCAGATGGGTCGCGGCGTAGGCGCCGTCCCGCCGGTGGGATGCCGCGGCGTGTGAGGTGAGCAGCAGGGGGAAGCTGCCGCGCGCGGGGGCGGCGTCGCGAACCGCGTGCTGTACGGCCTCGGGCAGGCCGAGCGCGGGAGTGAAGTGGTCGGCGGTGGCGGCAGCGAAATCCTGACCGAGGTGTCGGGCATCGGCCGGGTACCAGATCTCGATGGTGAGGGGGCGGTTCTCGCGTGTCTCGTCTTGAAGCTCCAGGGTGCGGACACCCACGGGAGCGCCGCCGCGTGCGAACGGGTCGTATGACATGTCTGGTCCCTGGTCGGTGAGTGCGGCCGTCGGCGGAGCCCGCTTCCTCGCGGACCTCGCGGACCTCGCGGAGGAGGCGGGAGCGGGGCCCTTGTCGGTCGCTCGGCGCCCGTCCTTCAGATACTCCGTCCGACGGCCGGCAATCACAGCTGTGGGGTGTCGGCTTCTGCAGTGGCTGTGGCGGGCGCGACTCTGGCTGAGTCGTCGCCACCAGGGTCAGTTTAGGTGAGGTGGTGTGGGCGAAGAAGGCGTCCGATCATGGATGGAGTGGTGACGGGGTGCGGACCCTGGCCATCGTCACTGGCCAACCCGCCCGTCGATGCACTCGCGCAGCAGGTCGGCGTGGCCGCAATGGCGGGCGTACTCCTCGATCCTGTGCACCATCAGCTCGCGGATGGCGATCTTGTCCTTCCCCACCCGTTCGCTCAGGTCCGGGTGTTCGGCCACCGCGGCGTCGGTCGTGGCCTGTGCGTGCTCGAGATCGGCAAACGCGGAATCGACCGCGGCCTGTTCACCGACAGCTCCGTGGAAGTCCGCGTCACGCTCGCCGTAGAGCTTCGGCAGCGGGTCTCCTGTGCTGATCCAGTTGTGCCAGTCCCGTTCCACCTCGACGAGGTGCCGGATCAGTCCGAGCAGTGACATCGTCGACGGCGGAACGGAGCGCCGGGCGAGTTGCTCCGCGTCCAGGCCCTCACACTTCATGCGCAGGGTCAGGCGATACCCCGCCAGGAAGTCCTGAAGCGTTGCGAGTTCACCCTCAGGGCTGGGCTCTTGGCTGTGGCGTGGGTCGTTGTCCGGGTCGGCCCACATGTCGGGGTAGACGGTCGCCTGGGTCCATCGCGCGGTTTCATCGCTCATACGTCGCATGGTTGTCTGTGGCGGCCTCGCTGGCCACCGGGTTCTTGCCTGTGACGTCGTGATGGCACGGGAACGCGGTGACGGTCACCGCCCGAGTCCACGGCTGTGCGGGGAGGTTGGGTGCAGTGAGGGCACCGGGTCAGAAACGGGTGGCGCGTCGTGGCCCGCGTCGGTGAGGACCTCGCTGACGAGATCGACTTCGTCAACCTTCGTGACCTGCCCGAGCTCGCTCAAGTGGTCCCAGAAACCGAGGTGTTCGGCGGTCTGGGGCTTTACGTGGCCTTTCGGTCTTCGGAGACCATGCCGAAGAACAGCTCGTCGACCCATTCGCCTTTGGCGTAACGGTTCGATTTACGAAGACCCTCGAACCGGAACCCGACTCGCTCGAGCAAGGCCGCGGACCGGATGTTCCGCGCGTCGCAGTCCGCGGAGATGCGGCGCAAGCCATGTGCAAGATAATGGTCGACAGCAGCCGTCGTCGCCTCTGTGGCAAGTCCAATGCCTTGATGTGCGGGAGCCAGGGTGAAGCCAATATCCGCCTGCATCTCGTTCTGATGGAGGTGGACGCCGATTTCCCCGATGAGCAGGCCGCTCGCTTTGGTCTCGATGGCATACATGAACCATCCGGGTGCGGAGGGGGCAGTCCCTCCGTATTCTCTGATGTCTGACGCCCCCGCTTCGCGTGACACAGGAGCCGACCAGCCCTGATAGCGAGCCACATCAGGGTGCGACCGATATTCACAGAATGCATCGACGTCATCGTCTCGAAACGCGCGCAGACGTAGGCGCGGAGTTTCGATCAAGGTGCCTGTACGGCTCACGTGCTGATTCCTGTCCGGTGTTCACCGTGACATGCGGATCCGTCGACGGATCGTAAGCCACGGGGGAGTGCGCTGGTTCATTCCGAGGGATTTCCCTAGCCCATGCTCCACTCGGGTGGCGCATGCGGCCGCGGACATCCTGGGCGCGGTCGCGTCGGAAAGCAACCGAATTATCGGCGCAGCCTTCCAGGCGCCGTCACCTTGCTGGTTGAGTCGGTGTCGCCCGCGGTGCCATTGAGGAGAGGAGGCACTGTCGTCGATCGGGGAGCTCGCGCCCACGGCCAGCAGGGCCGACTGCGAGGGGCGGTCGCGGCATGGGGCCGACACAGCGCGGGGCGGTCGCGCGGCGGGAGACGGGCGCGCCACGCCGTATGACGGTGATCGCGGCATGGGCATCCGGAGCGATTCCGCACTTCCGCTCACAAAGTCTTGCGGATATCGTGGATCGCGAGTGCTGGGGATGCTGATTTCGTCGCACCCTCATGTACTGCGATGACGAGCGAGGGAGAGGTAGGGGCATGTCGAACTTCGGGGTGGAGGTGCGCCCCCTGGCCTCGGTCGACAGGGAGGCGTGGGAGCCGCTGTGGCGGGCGTACCTGGACTTCTACGAGCAGGTTCTGCCATCGGAGGTCACTGATCTGACGTGGTCCCGGTTCGCCGACCCCGCGGAGCCGATGGGCGGGCTGGGAGCGTGGGCCGACGAGGCGCTGGTGGGCATCTGTCATTACGTTCTGCATCCCTCGACGTGGTCCGCGCGGGCCAGCTGCTATCTGGAGGACCTCTTCACCACTCCTGCCGCGCGCGGCAGGGGAGTGGGCAGGGCACTGATCGACGCGACGGCCACGGCGGCCAGGAGGGCCGGGGCCGAGAAGCTCTACTGGCAGACGCACGCGGACAATGCGACGGCCCGGGCTCTCTACGACCGGGTGGCCCGCCACGAGGGGTTCCTCGTCTACGAACGCCCCCTGAACTGACCGTGGTGGAGACGCGGTGATGACGCTCATGCCGCTCCGCTCCGACGCACGGTCCGAGCGAGACCGACCAGCGTGGATCGTCGCGTTAGTGAGACGTTAGCGATCTGGCACTGGAACAGCAGCCGTACGCCAGCGGGTCGGCACAGTCTTGAGACGTACCGCAAGACGACCACTTGACCCACAGGGAACTTCTGATGTCGAGCGCCACGATCAACGCCCGTACCGTCCGCACCGCCGTCGCCAGCGCCACGCTGATCGCCGCAACCCTCACCCTGGCCGCGTGCAACAACGACGACGCGGACGCAGGAAAGCGCTCCGACTCCGCCGGGAACTCGGCCGCCGCCTCCACGGGCTCCGACTCCCAGAGTGGCGATGAGCAGGACGCGTCCGCGGGCGGTGGCGCCCAGGACGCGGGTGGCAAGAGCGGTGACGGCAAGAGCGGTGGTGCGGCGGGCGGCTCCAGCTCCAAGATCACCACGTGCGACCCGGACACGATGTCGATGACCGTCTCCAAGGTGTCGCGTCCGGTCAACCACATGCTGCTGAAGGCGACCAACAACTCCGGTACCACCTGCAGCCTCGTCGACTGGCCCTCGCTGCGGTTCGACGATGCCCAGGCAGCCACGCCGGTCGCGGAGGAGACCAAGCCGCAGGCCCTCGTCACCCTCGCGCCGGGCAAGTCCGGCTACGCGGGCATCCTCACCTCCAGCGCCGACGGTTCCGGCACCAACGGCACCAAGGTCACCGAGCTGAGCGTGTATCTCAAGGGCTCGGATGCCGCCACCTCCGTCTCGCTGCCGGGCGGCTCGGTCTACATCGACGACAGTGCGCAGGTCACCTTCTGGCAGAGCGACAGCTCCGACGCCATCGACTGGTGACGCACACATAGCCTTCCCCACCCCCCACCCCCGGCGTCGGCAACCGACCCCCCCTGCGGCTGCCCCGCCGGTCGACGGCCCCCGCCACCCGGCGGGGGCCGTTCCCTTCGGGCCCGACGGGTCGCTCTTGGAGGTCAGGCAGTGGGTACGTACGCCGACATCGTCAAACCGCTGCCGGAACTGCTCGGCGACCACGCCCGCCGCTTCGGGGACAAGGTCTGTTTTCAGGACCCGGTGAGACATGTGACCTACCGGGAGCTGGAACGGAGGACCGCACGGCTGGCCGGTCACCTGATGGGACTCGGCCTGGCGCGCGGTGACCGAGTGGCCGTACTGCTCGGCAACCGTGTCGAGACGGTCGAGAGCCTGCTCGCCGTCACCCGCGCCGGCGGCGTGGGTGTGCCTGTGGATCCCGGGAGCTCGGACGAGGAGCTGACCCGCCTGCTCGAGGACAGCGGGGCACGGGAGCTCATCACCGACGGCGCCTGTGCGACACGACGGCGAACGCTGTCTCTCCGGCCTGAGCTGACCGTGGTCGTGGCCGAGGGCGGCGACGTCGAGGAGCGGGCGGACGAGGTGGGCGCGGGCGCGGCAGGCGCGATCGGGAGCCGGCCCCCGATGATCTCGGGCCGCGTTCTGCGATACGAGGAGTTGGCGGCTACGGAGCCGCGGACGCCGGCCCGGGACGATCTCGCACTGGACGAAGTGGCCTGGCTGCTCTACACCTCGGGCTCCTCCGGCACGCCCAAGGGCGTCCTGTCCACCCAGCGCAACCGCCTCTCGCCGGTCGCGACGGGCCTCGTCGGTGTCCTGGGTCCGTCCGAACGGGACCGCGTGCTGTGGCCGTTGCCCCTCCATCACGCGATGAGCCAGGTGGTGTGCTTCCTCGGGGTGACCGCGGTGGGGGCGAGCGCGATGCTGCTGCCCCGGTTCTCGGTTTCCGGTGTGCTCGGCGAACTGCGAGGTGTGGAGGATCCGTTCACCTTGCTCGGTGGGGTCCAAACCACATATTCGGCGCTGCTCGACGCGGTCCGGGACGAGGAGCGAGGCGGGGACGGCGCCGGTCTGGGCGCCCCCGCGCTGCGGGGTTGCGTCAGCGCGGGGGCCGCGGCGGGGCCCGGTTTCCGCGAGTCCTTCGAGGCGATCTGCCGCGTCCCCTATCTGGAGCATTACGGCAGCACGGAGGCGGGCCCGGTCACGATGGCGGCGCCGGGCGAGGTGGCGCTCCTCACCATCGCCGCGCGCCTGCGCCCGGTGTTCGACAGGACCGGGGCGCCGGTTGCGACGCATGAACCCGTTCTGCTCACGGCGGGCGGCAGGGGAGCCCGGCTGGTCTGCCTCCCCGCGCTCAGCGCAGTGTCCGGACCGCAGGAGTACGCGCGTCTGGGTGCCGGGCTGCGCGGGCTGCGGCCGGTATCCGCGGTGCGGCACCCGGGGTTCGAGCCCCGGGAGGCTCTGCCCGCCACACTGGACGCTCTCGTCACCGCCCAGGCCATGGCCGTCCGCTCGGCTGCGGCCGCGGCCGAAGGCCCACTCCTACTGCTGGGGCGGTCGGCCGGTGGCTGGGTGGCCCATGCGGTGGCCGAGCGTCTGGAGTCCGAGGGCGCAGCACCGGCGGCCGTCGTCCTGGTGGACACCGATCCTCCCGGTCACGGTGACCGGGAACAGGCGCTCTCCGCGATGACGTCGGACATGCTGCGCCGGGCGGCGGAGTTCGCCTCGGCCAGCCCCGACCGGCTCACCGCCATGGCCGGATACTTCGAGCTCTTCAGCGGCTGGAAACCTGCGTCGCTCGCCTGTCCCACCCTGTTCGTACGAGCCCGGGACCCACTGCCCGGTGCCGAACCCGCCCCGGACTGGAGCCTGCCGCACACCGAGGTCACCGTGCCCGGAAACCACTTCACCATGCTGGAGGAACACGCCCGTACCACCGCACTCGCCATCCACCAGTGGCTGGAGGCCGGACCGGTCTGAGGGCCTCCGGCCCGTCCCGCGCCGATACCGATACCGACGCCGCCGACGTCCGGTCGCCATGGTGCGACGCGCATCGGTGAGGCCCTCGAGTGCGGCCTCGCCGCACACCGCCACGCCCTGTCCGGCGACCGCCGCACGGCACCGTCCCCTTGCGACGCAATCCCATCACCACGCCATACATCGACGAGCACTTTGGAGTGTCCGTGGCCTTACGCATAGCCGTTACCGCCGAGCCGATACCCTCCCATGTCTCCGCGCTGGACTTCGTCATCCGCCCGGCCCTTGAGCAGGGCCACCACGTCACGCTCCATGCCCCCGTCATGCTCCGCCGCGAAGCGCGGCGGCGCGGGGTGGAGTTCCACAGCGCCGGAACGAACTGGACGTGTGATCCCTTCGTTCAGCAGACGGCGAGCGAGATCTGGACGGGCTGGGGGAACGCACGCTTCAACCGGTACGTCTTCGGTGACCTCTGGCCGGAACAAGCCGAGGCGAAGGTCCGTGACCTGCTCAGCGAGTGGACACGGGCACGGCCCGATCTGGTGATCGCCGAATGCAGCGACCTCGGTGCGCACCTCGCGGCCAAGGTCCTGGGGCTGCCCCTGCTCGCAGCGGACAACGGCCTCGGACCGGTGCTCCTGGACCTCTGGGACACCGACATCGCGCCCGCACTGCTCCCCCTCTGCAAACAGTACGAGCAGGACACGCCCGTGCTCCCTCGTATGGTCACCCCCGCGCCGGTCGAGTGGTTCTACCCGGTTCCGCCACCCTCGGCGTGCGCGGTCCGACGCACCGTCGCGGAGTTCCGCACCGCCCTCCCCGGGTGGCTGGAGCGCTCGCCCTCCTCCTCCCGTCCGCTCGTCTACGTGAGCCTCGGGACCTTGACCACCGCAATGACCGGTCTGGGTACCGTCGTGGGGAGCGCATACCAGGAGATCATGGCGGCGCTCGCCGCCATCGACTGCGACGCGATCGTGTCCGCGGGCAAGCTCGCGGAGCAGCTGCCGAGCACCGGCCCCCGCATCAAGGTCGTCGAGCATGTCCCGCAACCCGGGCTCCTGCGCCACGCCGATCTGTTCGTCACGCACGGCGGCCGGGCATCCCTGCTCGACGCGGTGCAGGGCGCAACGCCCGTGCTGGTCATGGGCGTTCTCGCCGACCAGCCCCACAATGCCGCCGCGTTCGCCCGGCGCGGCCTGGGGCGTGCGCTGGACCTCAGGGCGACGCGCGCCGAGATCGCCGACGCCATCACGGCCGTCCTCGATACCCCGCAGCACGCCGCCGCCATGCGCACCGCGGACGCCGAACTGTCCCGACTGCCACCTCTCGACCTCATGGAACTGCGGAGGGGTGGTGACCTGGTCTGACCGACGACCCTGGGTACGGGCCTGCGTAACGGTGTGGCGCAGCGCGGGGAGGGATACGTTCCGGAAGGCTGATTGGCCACCTTCCATAGGCCGTACACGCCCCTAGAGTCGTCCCATGAATAGTCTTCGTACGCCTGATGAGCGGTTCGACGACCTTCCGGACTACCCCTTCGCGCCCCATTATGCGGACGTGGCGGCGGGCGACGGCAGCGATGAGGCGCTGCGGGTGCACTACGTCGACGACGGCGACGGTTCCTCGGGCGAGACCGTGTTGCTGCTGCACGGGGAGCCTTCCTGGTCCTACCTCTACCGGCACATGATTCCGGTCCTCTCCGCGGAGGGGCACCGGTGCGTCGCGCCCGACCTCGTCGGTTTCGGCAGGTCGGACAAGCCGGCCCAGCGCTCGGACTACACCTACCAGCGCCACGTGGACTGGATGCGCGAGGCTCTGTTCGACCGGCTGGACCTACGTGGCATCACCCTGGTGTGCCAGGACTGGGGCGGACTCATCGGTCTGCGCCTGGTGGCTGAGGCACCCGACCGCTTCGCGCGTGTGGTCGTGGCGAACACATTCCTGCCCACCGGGGACCGAGATCCGGGCGACGCCTTCCGCGCATGGCGTGAATTCAGCCAGAAGACCCCGGAGTTCCGCGCGGGCGACATCGTCAACGGCGGCTGCACGACCGCGCTCGCTCCCGAGGTCATCGCCGCCTACGACGCGCCCTTCCCCGATGAGACGTTCAAGGAGGGGGCACGGCAGTTCCCGCTGCTGGTACCCGTGTCCCCGGACGATCCCGCGGCCGAGCCCAACCGCCGGGCGTGGCAGACCCTTCGGAGCTTCGCCAAGCCCTTTCTCTGTTCCTTCAGCGACCAGGACCCGATCACCCGCGGAGCCGACCGGGTCTTCCTCAAGCTCGTACCCGGCTGCGCGGGCCAGGAGCATGCCGTGGTGAAGGACGGCGGACACTTTCTCCAGGAAGACCGGGGTGCCGAGTTCGCGGAGATCGTGAACCGCTTCATCGCCGCAAGCTGATGTCCGGGCGCCGCCGTGCACACGAGAGGCGGCGCCACCCCGGTTCCCGGCCGTCGTCCCGGCGCGTTCTTCCGCGTCGACGGCATCGGCACCCGGCGGCCGTCCGGCCTGACGTCACGATGTCTGGACCGGACAGCCGCCGCCGTGGCGGATCAAAAGATGACGGGCCCGGGTTTGACCTCGTGCGGCATATCCAGGTGACGGATCGAGATCGAATCGTCCGCTGTCGCGTACTGGTCGAGGATCAGCACACTGACCTGGGTCGTATCGCCCGTTCCCCACCACTTGGGGTCGTAGCACAGTCCCTCGGCCTCGTGCGGGTTGCCGAACACTCCGTCACCCGTGTCCGGAACGACGTAAGTGCCCTCGTACGTCATCGGTTCCAGGTCTTCAACACCCTGCGTGTTGCGGCGACCGAACCGGTAGCAGCGGACCTCGCATGAACCGTCCTCGGGCTCGATGGACAGGTAGAGCCGACCTTCCATCACAAACCCGCCGGCAATGCCGTCAATGGTGTGCGGAAGCCGGGATGTCCGGGCGATCTTCATGTAGGGAGCGTGCAGGACATCGCCGGGAATCATCTTGTAGCCGTAGATGATGTTATCGCTGCTCTGTGATGTGTAGAGCAGGCCACCGCCACCCTGAGAGGTGCGGATGGGGGCGGAGGAACGCGTTTGGTCAGGTGAGCACCAGGCGAACGTATTCTGATGCCAACTGTCGCTGGGATGGCCCAAATTGTAGATGCTTCCCTTGGAGCCAAGGCTTTCGGGGACGCACCAGACTCGCGGCTGCGGACCGTGCTCGATAGGGACCCAGATGTTGCCGTGGTACAGGTCGTGCTGAGGAGCGCCGATGTGGTGATTCGTATTGCCGTCAGGCCACCAGGACTCGTTCCAGATCAGCGACTTGTCCGGTTTGTATTCCCCGTTCAGGCGCCAGATGCCCTTGTAGCCGAGGTCGGCGTCCGCGTTGGTGGTAACCCACCTGTATCCGTTCTTGCCGTCAGAGGTGATGCCCTGGGCTTCGTCCGTCCAGGGGGATCCTTCCCGCTCCGTCACACGCTTCTGAAACCAGTCGGCCAGTCGGCCGTCGTCGGCGGCGGCGGGCGTCGCGCTGCCAAGTGCGAGGCCTTGACCGATGGCGGCGGCACCAAGAGCACCGGCGCCGGTCGCGAGGAATCTCCGGCGATCCATATATGTTCCCCTGAATTGAGTCCGCTGGCACCTGGTCATATGTGCCGTGGCCCATCTTGTGGTCGACCGATTTCCCGGCGAAACAGTATGTGCTACTCAACAACGGCCGCCCGTGCGCGGCCGCGTGTGGCTCTCGGTGCGCATCGGGGTGTCCCTGGCGGAAACCGCGAACGGTGTTGGGATCCGCTGGGATGCAGGTGCGCGAAAGGTCGATCGCTCCTCTTCGCGTGACCGTCTCCGTCACCGTCGTCATCCCGGCTGGTCGGGCGCCTGGTACGGATCGATTCCGTCGTATCCCGCGGAGCATCGCCACCCCCGCATCCTTAATGCGTGGTGACACGCATTAAGCTCTGTGGTGCAGCGCGGGTTCGGAGAGTCATCCGCTGCGCGGTCCGGACGGGCCGAGGGCACCAAGTGTGCCGCCTGGACCAGGGCGGGCAGCGAGCAGCCCGGAGGCGGGGGTGAGGATGGCGACGGCGGTGGATGAGGCCGAGGACGGCTGCGACGAGGGAGAGCCTGCCGGGGATGTGCGCGGCGAAGCACTCTTCCACCGGCCGTACACCCGGCGCGATGACGTCGCCCGCGGCGACGCGGGCGAACAGCCCACACTCCGTGCACCGGCCCGAAGCGTCGTCCACCCGGCGCCGCGGCGGTAGCCCCAAGCCAACGCCATTCACCGACGCTCCGGAAAGAGATATGACCAGCATCGCTCCCGGCGACACGACGGACTCCATATCCGACCCCGCCCAGGCCCAGCCCCGCATCCTGCGCGTCCTGATCGCCTCTCAGATCCTCAGCGGTGCGGGCCTCGCCGCCGGCGCCACCGTCGGCGCCCTCCTCGCCCAGGACATGCTCGGCTCCACCAGCCTCGCGGGGCTGCCCAGCGCCCTGTTCACCGCCGGCTCCGCTCTCGCCGCCATCGCCGTCGGCCGTATCTCCCAATCCCGTGGCCGACGCCACGGCCTCGCCGTCGGCTACCTCACCGGCGCCATCGGTTCGGCAGGCGTCATCGCGGCCGTCATCCTGGACAACCCCGTCCTGCTGTTCACCGCCCTTTTCGTCTACGGCGCCGGTACCGCCACCAACCTCCAGGCCCGATACGCCGGAGCCGACCTCGCCGGCCCCGACCACCGCGCCCGCGCCGTCTCAACCGTCCTGGTCGCCACCACCCTCGGCGGCGTCGCAGGACCCAACCTCGCTGCCCCCACCGGCCATCTCGCCGAATCCCTCGGCGTGCCCAACCTCGCCGGACTCTTCATCCTTTCCGGCATCGCCTATGCCCTGGCCGCCCTTGTCCTCGCCGTCTGGCTGCGGCCCGACCCGCTGCTCCTGGCTCGCAGCCTCGCCATGCCGAAGGACACCAGGGTCGCCGACGCGACCACCGCAGACGCCGCGGATATCCGGGAAGGGCGCAAGGTCGTCGTCTTCGGTGCGCTCGTCATGGTTATCAGCCAGCTCGTCATGGCTGCGATCATGACGATGACACCGGTCCACATGCACGAACACGGCCACGGGACAGCTGCCTCCGGCCTCGTCATCGCCATCCACATCGGCGCCATGTATCTGCCCTCACCACTCACCGGCTGGCTCGTCGACCGCTACGGCCATATGAAGATCGTCGCCGCCACGGGCATCACCTTCCTGGCCGCTGGCATCCTCGCCGCCACCGCACCCGGCGACTCGCTCGTACCCCTCGCGCTCGCGCTGGCCCTACTGGGGCTGGGCTGGAACTTCGGCCTCGTCTCCGGCACCGCGATCATCTCGGACACCGTCCCGCTCGCCACCCGCGCCAAGACCCAGGGCGTGGTCGATGTCGCCATCGCCATCGCCGGCGCCACCGGCGGTATGGCCTCCGGTGTCATGGTCGCCGCCACCAGCTACCCCGTCCTCGCCCTTACCGGCGGCATCCTCTCCCTCGCCCTCCTGCCCGCTGTCGCCACCACCGCCTACCGCCGGTGAACACCCCCACGCACCCCGCACCTCGCGCCTGACATCGGCTGGACCGTTCACCGACGTTGATGTGCGAGGCGAGTCACCAGCGCTGCTCACGCCAAGTTCGTGACCATGAGCAGGCGGGTCGGCAGACAACGGATGGCATGTGCCCAGCGGAACACTCCCTGACTCAGCCCGTGTGAGAGCCATGGGTGATCCAGAATGATGGGATGGTCACGCTTGAGACTCCCCGATTGGTCCTGCGTCGCTGGCGCGAGGAAGACGTTGCGCCCATGGCTGCCGTCAATGCCGACCCCGAGGTCATGCGGTGGATTCGTGACGGCAGTGTCCGTGACGAACAGCAGACCCGCAGCGGGGTCCGGGCATGGGAGAGCGAGTGGGAATCACAGGGCTTCGGCCTGTTCGCCGTGGAGATCCGGTCCACTGGTGAGCTGGCCGGGTTCACCGGCCTCTCGGTTCCCGGCTACTTGCCGGAGGTACTGCCGGCGGTCGAGGTCGGCTGGCGGCTGGGACGTTCACACTGGGGGCAGGGCCTGGCCACCGAGGCCGCGCGAGCTGCTCTGCGGTTCGGCTTCGAAGAGCGTGGGCTGGAGCGGATCGTCAGCATCGCCCAAGTGGGCAACGACGCGTCCGAGCGGATCATGACCAAACTGGGGATGCATCCGGTCCGTGAGACCGTCAATCCCACCTACGGTCGGCGAGTGCGGGTGTTCGAGTTGTCGTCGGACCACTACGTCACAACCACTCGTTGACGGCGGCAACACTCCACCGGCTGCCGGGCCGTGTGGTTGGCGCGGTCAGGCGTCTCGGCCCTGGATCTGTGTGGCGGCGTGGCGCAACTCGGTGAGGACCGTTCGGACGGCGCTCCGGGCGGTGCGCTCGGGCCGGTGGAGTACGTCGATGTGGCGTCGGGCGTGTACTCCGCTCAGCGGCCTGAGCACGACGTCGGGGTGCGCGCGGGCAGTCCAGCGGGGCATCAGCGCGATGCCGCCGCCAGCGGCTACGGCCTCGGCGACCACCGCGAATTCGTTGATCCGGTGGACGATCTCGAGTCGGCGGTTGGCGACGCTGGCGATGGCCTCGATGGTGGCCATCAGCGGGAAGCCGTCATGGACCGTGATCCACGGCTGGTCCGCCACGTCCCGCGGTGAAAGCAGTGGCTTGGAGGCCAGCGGGTGGCCGGCCGACAGGGCCACGTCAAGGGGCTCACGCAGCAGCGTGGCCGAAGCCACGGTGCGCGGCCAGGGTGGAGCGTGGTCGAGGCGATGAGCGAGCACGAGATCGTAGTCGCGGGTCAGGGCGGGGAACCGGTCCTGGGCGACGTCTTCGTCGACGAGCGCGGGGTGGGGCCGGCCCGGGCCGCTGAGGCCGCGTAGCAGGAGCGGGAAGAACGCGGAGGCGGCGCTGTGGAAGGCGGCCACCGATACGACGCCGTCGGGTTGGTCGGCGAAGTCGGTGATGGTGTGGCGTGCCCGTGCCAGGGCGGTCTCCACCTCGATGGCGGCCGCGGCCAGGGCCTGCCCGGCGTCGGTCAGCACCACCCGGCGTCCGGCGCGTTCGGTGAGCGGGACGGGGATCGAGCGCTGCAACAGCCGAAGCTGCTGTGAAATCGCGGACGGCGTCACGTGCAGTGCCTCGGCGACCGCACTGACGCTGCCCAGATCTCCCAGTTCACGCAGGATCCGGAGCTGCCTTTCATCCATCCTGACATTGTAGTCTCGCTACAGGTTGGATTTAGAAATTGGTGATGGCCTTCAACGTTCCGAGGGTGCAGCGTGGGGGCATGCCTGTCGCCCGCCGTACCGATGCGGTACTTCTGCTGGTCGCGTTGGTCTGGGGATCCAGCTACCTCGCGGCCAAAACGGCCACCGTCGCGCTCCCGGTCATGGTGGTGCTGTTCGCCCGATACGGGATCTCCGCACTCGCGTGCGCGGCCCTGGTCGCCTCCCGCCGTCAGACGCGCCGCTGGACCCGAGCCGAGGTCCGTGTCGGGTCGCTGCTGGGAGTCACGCAGGCGGCGGTGCTCGTGCTGGAGACCTACGGGGTGGCGCACACCAGCGCCGCCAACGCCGGGCTGATCATCAGCCTGACCATCGTGCTGACGCCGGTGCTGGACCGTACCGGCAGCCGTCGGCTGCCGGGGACGTTCTTCCTCGCCGCCGGGCTGTGCGTCCTGGCCGTCGCTCTGCTCACCTCGAGCACCGGGCTGCATGCACCGCGACTCGGAGACGTGCTGATTCTCGTCGCCGCCGCCGTCCGGGCCGGCCACGTCGTGCTCGTCGGACGGCTCACGGCGGGCCGCTCCATGGACCCACTGCGTCTGACGACCGCCCAGACCGTCGTCGGCTCGATCCTGTTCCTGCCGCCCGCCATCACCCACCTGCCTGAGCTGGCCCACAGCACCGCCACCACCTGGACCCAGCTGATCTATCTCGCCCTGTTCTGCAGCGTCTTCGCCTTCCTCGCCCAGACCTGGGCAGTGCAGGGCACCTCCGCAACCCGGGCCAGCCTTCTGCTGGGGACCGAACCGATATGGGCCGTTGCCACCGGGGTGAGCCTCGGCGGCGAACGGCTCACCCCCTGGGCCACCCTCGGCGCCGTGCTCATGGTCGCCGGAACCTACTGGGGTCAGGCCCTCGAACGAACCCACCGCACCACCGCAGCGAAGACCGCGAAAGAGGATGAAGCGTGCCCGGTCATGACACCTACCAGCGCCTGATCACCCTGCTCGACACCACTCGGACGCCGTACCGGCTCATCGACCACGAAGCGGAGGGCACCACGGACTCGGTCAGCGCGCTGCGCGGGCACCCGGCCTCGCATGCGGCGAAGTGCATCATCCTCAGGGTCAAGACCGACCGACGGATCACCCGCCACGTGCTGGCGGTGGTGCCGGGAGACCGGCGTGTCGACCTGGATGCCGTTCGCTCGCTGTTCAACGCCCGCTACGTCGGATTCAGCGACGCTGCCACCGCCGAACGACTGGCCCATGCCGTCCCCGGCACGGTGCTTCCCTTCGCCTTCGACCCCGATCTGCAGCTCGTTGCCGATCCCGAGGTCATTGCCCGACCACAGCTCTACTTCAACGCCGCTCGCCTCGACCGCTCAGTGGCCATCTCGGGCGCCGACTACGCCGCACTCGCCCAGCCACGCATAGAACCCATCGCCCATCCGAGGGTTGGCGACGTCCAAGAAGGGGTGAGCACCTGATCACACCCCGGTAGTGGATCACTCTGGTGACCCACCCTCACAGGTTCTACCGTTGGCCCATGCTCAAGATGCCGTCGCGGGTCGAACTGCGCCCGCTCACCCCCTCCGACCAGGACGAGTTCTGCACCCTGGTGCGGGCCAGCTCCGAGCTGCACCTGCCGTGGATGCAGCTGCCGGCGACCGCGGAGGAGTTCCAGGCCTGGATGCGTCGCTTCGACGACGGCACCAACCTGGGCTTCCTGGTCCGTGTCCGGGAGACCGGCGCAGCCGCCGGCATGGTCAACATCAACTCGATCATCCGGGGCCGTTACCAGGGTGCGTCCCTCGGTTACGCGGCCTTCAGTCCGTCGGCCGGACACGGGTACATGACCGAGGGGCTCGCCGTGACCTTGCAGCACGCCTTCACCGACCTGCGGCTCCACCGGCTGGAGGCCAGCATTCAGCCGGGGAACAAGGCGTCTCTGGCCTTGGTCCAGCGGCTGGGCTTCCGCTACGAAGGGGTTTCCCCCGCTTATCTCTACATCGACGGGGACTGGCGGGACCACGAACGCTGGGCCATCACCGCCCCGAACCCCTGGGCGCCCGATCCGTCCCTTCCCGAGGTCTGAGTCGCACGGCACCGCTGCCGACGGACATGGCAGAGGGTTGCTCGGGTGCGATCCGCGCGTGCCGCGGATGGCTGCGCTTCACTGTCGACGGCCGAACTCTGCCCCCGCGGCCGGCTCGTGGACACCATGCCGTACAAGATCCAGACTGGCGGTCCGTGGAACGGCAGGCATGCTGACGCTCGCCGTCCGTCCCCCACACCACGACAGAAGAGGGATGCCGTCATGAACACCAACGCGCCTTCCATCTCTGCCCGGATGGGAGAGGACACGGCGGGCGAGCGGGCTCGTCTGGAGTCCATCCAGCGCAAGGTGGACGCCTTCACCATCGGCCTCATCGAAGACCTCCGCATCGAACCATCCTGGAACTGCCTGGAACTGGGCGCAGGTGCCGGGTCCATCGCCTACTGGCTTGCCGACCGTTGCCCGGACGGCCGCGTCGTCGCCGCGGACATCGACACCCGCTACCTGGACGCCGGCCGAGCCGCGAATCTCCACGTCGAGAAAGCCGACATCTGCGAGGAGGACTACGCGCCGGGCAGCTTCGACCTCATCCACGCCCGCTACCTGTTCTGCCATCTGCCCAGGCGGGACGAGCTGATCAGGCGGGCCGCGGGCTGGCTGTCGCCCGGCGGCTGGCTCGTCGTCGAAGAGCCCTATCACCTTCCGGCCGAGACCTCGCCCTTCCCCCTCGTCCAGCGGCTCCTGGACGCTTATCAGCGCAAGTACCGTGAGCACGGGGCCGACATGACGTGGGCACGTGGCCTTCCCGCCCACCTCGCCCGCTGTGGGCTGAGCGCAGTGTCCTATTCCGGAAACCTCGGCCGTATGGGCGGCGGACTCGAGAAGGACCGCTGGCTTCCCCTCATCACCCAGGCAGCCCCGGACCTCATCGCCGACGGGCTCATCACCGCAGCGGACCTGACCGCGTTCTCGGACCTCCTGAAGGACCCTGCCTTCATCGACATTCCACAAATCACCATTTCCGCATGGGCCCGCCGCCCCTGGGACACGCCGAACGTGTCCCGGATAGAGTGACCGGATGTTCAATGTTCGTCGCGCCGACACCCGCGACGGGGATGTCCTCGGTGAGATCCACGCCGCAGCCTGGGAGGCGGCCTACGCCCCCTTCTTCGATGCGGAGTTCGCCGCGCGTGCGGTCCGGAGCAGGCGGATGCGATGGCACCAGAGGCTCGCGGAGGGAGCGGCGACGATCCTGCTGGCCGAAGACGAGAGCCGTCCTCTGGCAATGTCCGCCTACCGTCCGTCCTCGGCTCGGCCGGGTCTCGCCGAGATCCTCACCTTCTACAGTCACCCCGACAGCTGGGGCAGCGGGGTCGCCGCCGCATTGATGACCGGGACGCTGCGCTCCCTGAGCGACGACGGTTTCGCCCGGGTTCACCTGTGGACACTGCGTGACACCCCACAATCCCGTCGCTTCTACAGCAAGTGTGGCTTCACCGAGTGCGGAACCGCCCGTACCTTTGACTTCGGCGATGGGAACCCCCTTGACCAGGTCGAATACGAGCGAGCGTGTTGACGCCCGTGGCATTGTTGATTCGACTGATGGGCGGGTGGCCGCCGAGTGCAGTGTGGCAGCGGTGATGGTTGTAGGTGTGGAGGAACTCCACGAGAGCTGCGGTGCGCTCGGCGTTGCTGGAGTACGGGTGCACGTACGCCCATTCGTCGAGCAGCGTGCGGTTCAGGCGTTCGACCTTGCCGTTCGTCTGCGGGCGGTACGGTCGGGTGCGTTTGTGGACGATGCCAGCGACGCTCAAGGTCTGGCCGAACAGCTTGGATCGGTAACAGGAGCCGTTGTCGGTTAGGACGCGTTCGACGGTGATGCCGTGTTCGGAGAAGAAGGCGTTCGCGCGTCGCCCGAACGCGGCTGCGGTCTCCTTGCGCTCGTTGGCCAGGACCTCGCTGTAGGCGAGCCGGGAGTGGTCGTCGATGGCTGTGTGGACGAAGCTGTATCCGATGACGGGGCTGCCGCCCTTGCGCGCGTCGGTCGTCTCTTGATACCGACGTGGATCAGCTCGCCGGGGCGTGCGCGTTCGTACCGGCGAATTACCTGGCCGGTGGGCCGGTCCATCCAGCGCAGTCGGTTCAGTCCGTGGCGGGTGAGCACGCGATGGACTGTGGAGGCGGGTATGCCCAGGATCGGACCGATCCGTGCGGGGCCGAGCTTTCGCTCGCGCCGCAGCGCGCAGACCTGTTTCTCGACGTCTGAGGCAGTGCGGTGCGGGGTAGTCCGGGGCCGACTCGTGCGGTCGAACAGGCCGGTGTCGCCCTTGGTGCGCCAGCGACGTACCCACGTGTAGGCCGTGGCGCGGGAGATGCCCATTTCGTCGGCTACGTGCGCGACGGGGCGACCGGATCGGACCCGGTCGATCAGAAGTCGTCTGCCGTGGACGGTCAGTCGGGCGTTGGGGTGGGACACGAAGACCTCTGCTGTGGTGCGGATCTTGATCAGCCGTCTGGGCTCAGGCGGGGAGCGCAGGCACGTGAGGCCGCCGACCCGGTGGTCGGCGGCCTATGGCGCTGTGCGGTGGGCGGCGGGGTCAGGCCGCGAGTCGGGTGCCGCGGCGCCAGATGGCGCGTGTGTTGAGGGTGTCGGAGATGGTGCTGGTGGGGTCGCCGTCGATGAGGAGGAGGTCGGCGCGCATACCCTCGGCGATGCGGCCGCGGTCTTCGAGGCCGAAGCGGCGGGCAGTGGTGGCGGTGGCTGCGCGCAGGGCCTGGGCGGGGGTGAGGCCGGCTTGAACCAGGTACTGCAGTTCGTGGTGGACGCTGGCGCCGTGGGCGAGCCCGCCCAGGAAGGGCAGGGGCAGGGAGACGTCGGTGCCGGCCAGCAGGTCCACGCCTGCGTCGGCGAGGGCCTTGACGGTGGCCAGAACGTCTTCGATCTTGCCTTGGGGGTAGTGGCCGAAGGCGGAGCGCAGGGCCTTGTCCCAGTCCGCATCGAGGCGGGTGGCGACGCGCGGATCGTCGGCGAGGTCGCTGCCGGTGATGCCCATCATGGAGGCGTTCAGGACGACGCAGGGCACGACGAACACTCCAGCGGTCTTGACCAGGTTGATGATCTCGTCGGTGTGGGGCTGGTCCATGAAAAGGTGGGCCAAGCCGTCGATACCCGCCTCGATGGCCATACGGGTGGCGTCCACGGTCAGGGCGTGGGCGATGGTGAGCATGCCGTGCTTCTTGGCCTCAGCCACGCCGGCGTTCAAGGTGGCCTGGTCAAGCATGGGCAGGCCCGGATGCCCTTCGACGCTGCCGTCGTCGACCATGAACTTGATGTAGTCCGAGCCGCGTTCGATCAATTGCGGGATGAATGCAACGGCTTCTTCGGGGGTGGTGGAGAACGGCATCAACGGCGGCTCTCCTGCAGGCTTGGCGCCGGGAGGAGGGCCGGGACGGAAACCCTCGGGGAACAGCTCACTGGGGTGGCCGCCCGGAGGGGTGATACCGAAACCGGAGGAACGCACGTCAGCGACGGCATCGTCCTCGCTGATGTGGGCCCGGTTGGCCCGCGTGTTGGTGCCCTGCATCTCCAACTCGGTCGTCACACCGAACCGCAGCGCCAACGCCAGCGCGTCCCGGCTGGTGTGGACGTGCGCGTCGATCAGGCCGGGGACCAGCGTGGCGCCGCTGCCGTCGACGATCTCGGCCCCTGCTGGGGCGTCGCCGCCGATGCGGGCGATGTGCCCGCCCTCGACGAGCACGGTGGTCACCCCCAGCGGCTTCTCGCCGTCGAAGACCCGGGCACCAGCAATAGCGGTCACGGACATGACTTACCTCGATCCTGGAGTACGACCCTCCATCCCAATGTATACCTAAAGCTATGTACATGCGTAGTGGAATGGTTATGTATGTCGACCAAAACTCCCTAGGATGGGCGGCATGAGCAGCTCGTCAACGCCCCGGGAGACCGGCAAGGGCCTCTTCGATCAGGTCGGACCTGCCCTGTCGCGGCTGCGGCGGCGCACCTCGGGCGGACGCAGGGATCTGACCCGCAACCTCGTCCTGAACGTGGTCGCGGACGCGCCCGGCGAGATGACGGTCGGCGGCATCGCCGCCGAGATGGGCGTCACCCAGCCCGTCGCGAGCCGCACCATTGCCGCCTGCATCGCCGACGGACTGCTGCGGCGATCCGCATCCCAGGCAGACGGCCGCCGCACCGTCCTTGAACTCACTCAGGCCGGCCAAACCGAGCGCCGCCGCTTCGCCTCCGAGCAGCGCGAGATCTTTGAGCACATCACCGCTGCATGGGAGCCGACCGAGCGCATGCAGTTCGCCCAGTTCCTCATCCGCTACAGCCAGGACGCCAGCGCCTGGTCCGCCCGGCAGGCCCACCGCAGCGACGATGACACGAGTGCCCGCGCACACGACTGAACCACCCCGCAGCGATGTAGGGCAGGACTCGCGTCACGCCGCAACATCACCCTCGGGCAAGCTCCCGAAAACCGGACGAAGCGAACCCCTGAGCATTGTCAACAACGCTCGTGGGCGATACACCTAGTCCACGCAGGTCAGCGCCATGCAGACGACCAACTTCGATAGGACAGGACTTCTGTTGACGGAAGCAAGCTGTCACTTCTTTGGTGTTGACCGCTCGTTCAAGAACGCTTTCGCCGCGTCGATCGCTTCTCTGCTGAGCTCTTCCCATGAGACGCCCCAGGTCTCCTCCCAGACGTCCAGGTTGTGCGCGCAGTGCACCAGTGGTTCCAACTCGTCGGGGTAGCCGAGGTCATAGGCGATATCTGCCCAGATGCGGTACGTGCCGACGGCAGGATTCAGGGATCCGTCGGCGATCTGGACGGCGATCCAGCGGGCCATCGCCCACTTCGCGGCCTCGGGGTCGTCAGGTGGGTGGAACAGCAGTCCCAGCTCCTCCAGCACCTGGTCGAAGAGCGCTGACGCTTCGGGCTCTTCGCCCCGAAGGAGGCCGGCCAGCATGGCGAGGGACGGGCTCTCAACTCCGGCAATCAGCGCGTCCAAACCCGCCTGAATGAGCCTGTCAGATCCGACGTGCCCATCGAATGCCCTCTCACGCGCGATGTTTCTGAGCCGATCGAGGGCGTCGTCGCGGGTCATCGAAGTCTTCTCGGTCGGCATCTGGGATGAGGAGGCTTGCACATCCGGCGGCGCTGTCGCCAGCGAGTTCCTCCGTTTTTGGCAATCGGTGCGCTGAAGCCCGGGAGCTTCAGCTGCGCCGGGAGGCGGGCCGGTGTGGTGGCTGGTGGTTCGGCCGTAAGTTGGCACACCTCTGCGGGGGCGACGTCCTTCGTCAGGTGTTGTCGCCGTGGCCCGCCCATACCGCGGGGGTCCGCTGGTTCCAGGGGCTGGCTTGTTCGAGCTGTCCTGCGAGGCGGAAGAGGACGTCCTCGCTTCCGTAACCGGCGGCGAACTGCAGGCCGATGGGGAGGCCTGTGGCGGTGTCGGACGCCAGGGGCACCGACATGGCGGGCGTGCCGGCGACATTGAAACCCGCGGTGAAGGGGGAGCGGTCGAGCAGGCGGGTCAGCCATCCGAGGCCGTCCAGCTCGTCGGCTCCTTCGGCATAGGTTCCCAGGGGCACGGGCAGCTCGGGCAGGGTCGGGGTGAGGAGTATGTCGTACGCGGCGAAGTACCGTGCCACGCTTCGGGCCACGCGGTTGCGCATCGTCAGTGCGTTGACG
Source organism: Streptomyces sp. NPDC045899 (assembly GCF_056431485.1). Lineage (NCBI taxonomy): Bacteria > Bacillati > Actinomycetota > Actinomycetes > Kitasatosporales > Streptomycetaceae > Streptomyces > Streptomyces sp. NPDC045899. The sequence goes on along the minus strand of NZ_JBWKKP010000024.1, from coordinate 44,298 downwards.
AACTGTGCGCCGGTGACCTGCTGCCCGTAGCGGTAGCTGGCGAGGATGACGTTCTCCACCGTGGTGGCGTCGACGGGACGGCCGAAGGCGGCCGCCAGGTCATCCATCCACGCGGTGAGGTTCGCGGTCCACAGGACGGCGTTGCCGAGGATGAACTCGTCCCAGCCGACTCCCAGGTCGAGGTCCGCTTCGTGCACGTGGTGACCGAGTGACTCCAGCAGTCGCCTGGTGGTGGCGACGGCGTCGGCCACGGGCGCGGTGGTACGGCGGCCTCCCCAGGGCTGGGTGAGGACGCCGATCCGCAGCGCGCCCGGATGCCGGGCGACCTCCTCGGCGTACGGCCGCTCGGGCTGGGCGGCGAAGTAGGGGTCGCCCGGTTCCGGCCCCCTCATCCGGTCGAGGAGGACAGCACTGTCGCGCACGGTGCGGCTGACGCTGCCCTGCACGGCGAGCCCGTTGAAGATCTCGTCCACGTCGGGTCCCATGGATATCCGCCCCCGGGTGGGCTTCAGGCCGAACAGCCCGTTGTAGGCGGCCGGGATGCGGATCGATCCCGCGGCGTCGGTGGCGTGCGCGACGGGGACGATCCCGGCGGCGACGGCGGCACCTGCCCCTCCGCTCGAACCGCCCGCACTCCGTTCGATGTCCCAGGGGTTGTGCGTGGCCCCGTAGAGCACCGGTTCGGTCGTGATGCTGTAGGCCATCTCCGGTGTGGTGGTACGTCCGAGCGTCACCAGTCCGGCCTGCCTGAACCGTCGCATCAGGGACGAGTCGGCCTCCGCGATGTGGCCGGCTGCGAGGCGGCTGCCCAGCTCCATGCGCTTGCCCGCCATCGAGACGCCCAGGTCCTTGATCAGGAAGGGCACCCCTGCCAGTGGTCCTCTTTCGTTCTGCGCTGTCTCATCCGAGGGCCATGTCTCCGCCACGGCGTTGATCCGCGGATTGACCACGCGCACCGCCTCATGTGCCGCGGCCTCCAGCTCGGCGGGTGTCACCTCGCCGCGGGCGACCAGGTCGGCGAGCCCCACCGCGTCGAAGCTCACGTACTCGGAAAGTTTCACTGTCACGCTCTCCTCATGCCATGGCGATACGGCATAGCCTTACGTGATACCGATCGGTATCACCAGGGATGGTTTGGTACCGTAGCAGTGATGGGACAGGGCGACAACGCCGATCGCACAGCGGAGGGGAACCCCGTGACAGCCACCTCGAGAAGGCCGACGAGGGTGGCGACGCTGCCCCCGCGGGAGCGCATCCTCGACGCCGCCGAGGAGCTCTTCCTCAAAGAGGGCATCGGGCGAGTCGGCCTCCAGGCGATCGCCGATCGGGCCAAGACCACCAAGATGGCGATCTACCGGCACTTCGAGTCCAAGGACGCCCTGATCGTCGAGTGGCTGCGCATCGTCACCCATGACTACACGGCAGCCTTCGACAAGGTGGAAGAAGAGCACCCCGGCGACGCCCGCGCTCAACTGCTCGGCCTGGCTCAGTTCATCGCCGACGGACTTCCGGCGATCACACACCGGGGCTGTCCCTTCATCAACTCGATAGCCGAGCTGCCCGACCCGGCGCACCCGGCGCGCCAATTGATCCAGAGCCACAAGACCGGGCAGGCGCGCAGACTCACCGCCATGTGCGCACGGGCCGGTCTGCCGGACCCCGAGCAGACCTGCGCCGCGATCACCTTCCTCCTCGAGGGCGCGCAGATCAGCGCTCAGAACGGGAGCATCGATCAGGCGGGAGATCGCCTCATGAGAGCGGTCGAGGCCATCGTGCTGCCCGATGCTGCCCAGAGGACGGCGTCACGCGGCTGAGGCCGGCTCCCCGAGTGTCCGACCATGTGACGCGATGGGCAGTGGATCTGACGCTGCCGCCCGAGCAGCGCCGTCGAACACGCAGCGATGTGTGCCGGGCTTCACCGCGGCCGGATCGCGTTGCCGGCCTCCGGCCACCCCGTCGGCAGAGGGGCTCCGGACCGCACGATCCGTCACCGTGTGCCGCGTAGCCGAAGAAGGTAGGTCGCGGTGAGCGCAACGGCACGGTCCTCGTCGTGCGACAGCTCCCTGAGGGCACGTGACGCCGTCGTCCCCGGGACGGCGGCCAGCGCCTGGGTCAGCCGTCCGCGAGCGGGCGCTCGGGTGGTGTCGTGGGCGAGGCGGTCGACGAGCTCGGTCGCGATCCGCTCCGCTCCCGCGGTGTCACCGGCCAGCACGCTCAGCGCATCGGCCGCATCGGTGTCGTTCCTCCCATCCACGATCATGTCGATGAGGATCGGGACCGTATCGGCCACTCCACGTGGCCCGAGCGCAAGAGCCGCGTACCCGCGGACCACGACGTCGGGGTGTGCGAGGGCGCGCCGCAGATGTGCGGTGGCCTCACCGCCGGGCAACTCGGCCAGGGACCGCACGGCACGTTCCCGCACCACGGCCACCGGTGAGGCAAGGCCCTCCGCCAGCAGTGCCGGACCGTCGTCGCCCGATCGCGCCAGCGCCCATCGAAGGGCTCCGGCAACGTTCGGTTCCGTCTCGTTCAGCACCGCCTGGACCAGGGCCTCCACCGGCACCGGAACCTCGTCGACCGACGAAAGGGCCGCGCGCTGGCGTGTGCCGGCACTCTTGGACTCCAGTGCCTGGAGCAGCGCAACGACCTGGAGGACGTCCTCCCAGCCTTCAGGGGCAGCGGCGTCGATCCGGCGCAGCCGCGTGAGCAGCTCGGTCTCGGCCGCGATGCGTTCGCGTGTCTGAGCGATGAGGTCGCCGACGAGCGCTGAGGGCGTGAAGCCGGGATCGTCCAGTGCGTGCCCGATCTCGCGCAGCGACAGCCCCAGGGACCGCAGGCTCTCGATATGGAAGATCCGCCGGATGTCCTCCCCGGAGTACTCCCGGTATCCGGAGCCCGTACGACCCGAGGGGCGCACCAGACCGAGCGACTCGTAATGCCGGAGCATGCGGGCACTGACCCCGGACCGTCGCGCCACCTCGCCGATCAACACGTCCCCATCATCCCTCCTGGCCGGTCCCGCCGAGGGCCACGAAGCGCTTCGCCTCCTCGATCGCGAACTCGAATCCGGTGTCCGGCTCGCGCAGCAGCCGTTTCGTGGCGAGCGCGTGTGTGCGTACGCGCGGGTCAGGATCCGCCGTCGCGGTACGCAGAGCCGGCACGATCACTTCCCCCAGCTCGACCAGGGCCCGGCTGAGACTCAACTGCGTCTCGCGCCCGCCGCGTCCGAGCTGCCTCGCCAGCGCCCCGGCCAGCGCGGACTCCTCACCTTCCGGCACCAGCACCACCGCGGTCCGCCACGCACTCCGCGCCACCTCGTCGTCGGCGTCGGACAACAGCGCCCACGAGATCGCCGGCCATGCCCGCCGGTCCCCGATCTTGGACAGTGTGTGCAGCGCCTGGCTCCGTGCCTGCGCACGCTCCGAGCAGACTTCGCGGATCAGCGCGGGGAGCGTCACGGACACCGGGTGGCGGGTGAGCGCCCAGGTCAGCATGTCGCGGACGAAGAACTCGGGCTCGACCGCGCATCGCTCGATCAGCTTGTCGACGAAGCCGGGATCCGGCGTCGTGCCGGCCGCCAGTGCGGCTCGCAGCCGCAGGGACGAACGGCTGTCCTCCAACCCCTGGAGCACTCGCGTCGCATCCGGGTCCTCTCGCGTGACCGTCACCGAGACCACCTCCTCGACGAGCAGTGAAAGCCTTGTCACCGTGTCAAGGTCAAACAAGGACCTCGCTGCGAGGGGTCACCCTCGGCAGATCAGCAGCCCACCCCCCACCGGTGACCAGGCGGAAGGTGGTGCCCCGAGGATGGGCGGCGGTCCGTCGTGGTCGAGGCGCACCGCCCGCCGGGTCAGTCGCGGATGCAGTCGGTCCCACCTGAGGGTTGGTTCCCATAGGGCGAGGTGACCTTGGTCGTCGTGGCCCGCTCAGTGCCCCCGGTGGCAGGGCCTCCGAAGGCGAAATTGCCACCGTGTCGGCAGGGCTCATCGGAGCATTCCGGTCGGCCTGACGCTTGCTCATCCCTGCGCCGGCAACTGAACTCTGCGCTGCTGATCCCTCGTGGATGTCTGTGGTTCATGCCATGATCCAGCCTCATGAGTGACGTTCAGTGTCGCCGACTTGGCTTGCCTCGTGGGCGAGCAGAGTCTCAGAAGCCCTGAAGGAGATGACAGACGAGTTCCAGCGGCGGCACGGATTTCCCCCGGGCGCGAATGATGTACGGCCAGCTGACCACGACGATCAGGTTGCGGCTCGCCTCCTTGCCCGAGTGAGACTCGTCCCTGCTGACCTGGTTACTTTCTACGAGAGCATCGCCGAGGTCACCTGGGCGGATGTCGGCAACGGCTACTTCATCGACCCGGCACGTGATGTCCTTCTGAGGCTCAAGGAGTACGGCGCTGTAGATGTCGAACCGGACCAGAGAGCCAGCGGCCTGGTCATCGGCTCCAATGGCGGCGGTCTGTCATATGTCGTTGTTCCTGGCGGGTTGGTCTACCGGACACGAACGGCATCATTGGACGAACCCGAACTCGACAGGGTGGCCGATGACATGCGGCAGTTTTGTGAGCTGCTGGAGCAACGCCTGACTCGGTTCGTCGCCCACGCCGAACCGGGGCTCCTGTAGGCACGGTTTCCGACGCCTCAGCATGACGACGGACTCTGGTCGCTCGCTAGGTTGCATGTGGTGCTGTGATCCCGCCGAGGCGTGGGATCACGGCCAGGCCGGAGCAGTGGGGTCGGTCCAGATCAGCCGGAGGTCTGGCGCAAGACCAGGCAGAGGAAGCCAAAGCTGTCCCGGTAGGAACGCAGCCATTCGGAGCGACGGGTAGTGGCTGTGGAGAGAACTTGGGAACTGTCTGGATCATCAGGATGGTCCAGGGCCCATGCGGCTATCGACCCACAGCATGCCCACTCGTAGTCGTCGAGCTCAGGGCGGGTGCGGACGGGGCCATGGACGGGAGCGCGTACCGCCCGGCACGCACGGCAGTCGTCAGGCACCCGCCACTCCGGATCTGTCACGGGCTGGGTCTGCTGCACAGTTGTCACGGCCCGGCTCCCGTGGAGGTGCCAGCTGGCGGCAGAGCCGATGGCGACGAGCCAATAGAGGGTGCCGTAGCTGTCCTGGATAACGGCGCCGGTGTCGGTGCCCAGCATGCCCAGCGCGCGTTCCCCCGCGGGCGACGCGACGCGGACGGCGTCCCACCACTTCCCTACGGGTAACGGCTCGACGGGCCCGGCCTCGTCCATCCCACCACCTTTCCTCTTCCGACTCACCCCCGGGGTGCCTCGTGATCGAAGGCACACATGCGGCCCCGCGTCTTCGGATCCAAGGCCCCACGGCCCGTCAACCCGCCGTTTCAACCGTCGTACCAGCACACCGCGACATGAGCTGGGGAGCCGGGGCTCGTTGAACTGGTACGCGACGTCTGCGGCCGACGACATGACGGACACCGAAAATCGGACGGGTCATCAAGGCCCGGGAGGAGAAAGCCCCCGGCAGAGGAGCCATTCTGGAAGCCTCCGGAGGCATCACTCCCGGACTGCTGCGGCCGGTGGCCGAGACCGGAGCGAACAAGATCTCCGCAGGAGCCCTGACCCACAGCGCCCCAGTACTCGACCTGAGCATGCAGCTGTCCAGGACGACACCCACTTGACCGCTTGGTCACCGACGCCCCGCACCGAACGATGAGGAGCCCACGCATGCCCGCACACTCACACCGTTCCTCGCTTACCACCCCCTTGTGCCGCCGACTCGGGATCGACGTACCCCTCGTCCAGGCACCGATCGGTTCCGCGGTATCCCCTGAACTGGTCGCCGCCGTCTCCAACGCCGGCGGCCTCGGCATGCTTGCGCTCACGTGGACTCCCGTCGAGGAAATCGCCCCGACCATCGAACGGGTCCGCGAGCTGACCGACCGCCCCTTCGGCGTCAACCTGGTGCTCGACTTCCCCATCGCCGACAGGCTGGAAGTCTGCTTGGAGCGCCGGGCACCGGTCATCTCCACCTTCTGGGGCGACCCGGCCACCTGCACCGACCGTATTCATGCTGCGGGCGCCGTCCATCTGCACGCCGTCGGATCCGCGGACGAGGCGCGTCACGCCGCCGACGCGGGAGCCGATGCCGTGGTGGCGCAGGGGTGGGAGGCCGGCGGGCATGTGCGTGGCCTCACGGCAACGCTCCCACTGGTGCCGGCAGTGGTCGATACCGTGTACCCGCTCCCTGTGATTGCCGCAGGCGGGATCGCCGACGGTCGGGGCCTGGCGGCGGTTCTGACGCTTGGAGCTCAGGCCGCGTGGATGGGTACACGGTTCCTCGCCGCCACGGAGGCCCGTACCCACGACACCTACCACCGCCGTATCGTCGACGCCGTTACCGAAGAGGCGTACTACACCGGATGCTTCGACGGCGGCTGGCCGAACGCCCCACACCGGTCCCTGCGTAACAGCACACTGAACTCCTGGGAAGCAGCCGACTCGCCGCTCTCAACCCGGTCGGGTGAGGGGGACATCGTCGCCTCGGACGCCGAAGGCGCCCAGTATCTGCGCTACCAGGACGCGGTACCGTTGGTTGGCATGACCGGCGATGTGGACTCGATGGCTCTGTACGCGGGGCAGTCCGCCGGGCTCATCCACGAGGTGCTGCCGGCATCAACGATCGTCGCCCGGACAGTGGCCGAGGCGAAGCGTTCCATGATGAGAGAGTTCTGAGCCACGGCCGGGGAGGGCTACGACGGTGGCCGGGGCCGGCCCCGACGCCCGAGGTCTCATCCTCAAGTACGCCGCCATCGGCAGCAGTTCGCAGTGCCCGTCGGCGCCGGCACGGTGGCCGATCACATCGCATCAGTCTTCGGGAAACCGCAGACGCTGGCGGCGCTGGAATCCCAGAAGGAGTGAGCCCCCTGCCTCTGCAGCGGGGCGGGCCCAGCAGAGCCCGCCCCCGCCGCGGATACCGCGTAGTAGTTTTGTTGACGAGTTCTGGCAGCAGATGTTCACCGCTTCGGGAGGCGCACCATCCGAGCCGTGGTCGATGTTCAGGAGAACGGGAGGCACCTCGTGTACCCATCCGCCGGACGGCCAGGGCGAGGGACGGCGGGGAGTGTGACGAGCTGTCAGGCCCGCAGGGCAGACTGTCGCTCATGACAGAAGCCGGGCTCGACGCCGCCGCCCGCTCCCTGCGGGCCTGGCTCAATCGACAGCAGTTCAGTGACCTGTCCACCTCCGAGGTGACCGCCTTCTTCACCGACTCGGTGGCCGACTGGGCGACCGACCAGGGATACGAAGTCCAGCGGGAGGTAGAGCTGCCCACCGCCACTCGGCAGAACCGGACCGGGCGCCTCGACCTGCAACTGCGGCACCGTTCGGGTAAGGGACGGCTGATCAGCATCGAGGTGGATCGGGGTACGAAGGAGTGGTCCCTCGAGAAGCTCGTCCAGGCCGCCGAGCTTGGCCACCTGGCGCTGTGGCTTCGGTGGAGCCGCACCCCCGTCACTCTGCCGATCCCGCCCACGGTCCGGCTCATCCGGGCTCAGGTGCTCAGGCGCACCACGCTCACGCAGGCGAAGGTCCACTCGCTCCGGCCGGACAACTGCGGGTAGCCGGCTGGTTCGCACCCGGCAGCGCCATAGGTGTTGAGGCGGACCGGCCCGCGGGCTTCTACCGGGCCCGCGTCAGGGTCACGGGGACCCTCCAGCAAGCCTCGGTGCTGTCGGAACTCGTGAACATTCCGGCCGGCCCGCGACCGCTTGCCGCCTCCCGAACCGGTGTCGAAGTGCTGCCCGTTCTTGTGAACAGAGCCACGCGTGGCGGTGCCCGTCCACGACCGGGCTGGGCAGGCCTGTGCTGGGGGGATTGGTAGGTAGCCCCACGCCCGCCCTCGTGGCGGGTGCCGGGGAGACACCCCCCGAGGTCCGGGAGGCTTCCGCAGCGTCAGAGAGCGTCAGAGCATGAGCAGCAGCCGTGTGTTCGGTATGAGCTTGCGGTTCACGCTGGTGCTCTGCACGAAGATCGTGAAGTCGTCGTTGTGGTCGGGCTTGACGCGGACTTCGACATCCGGCAGGCCGAGCAGAGCTCGGGCTTCGGGCCCCGTGTACACCCGGTCCGTCTTCTTCTCCAGCACTGCGATCTGCTTGCGTGCCTGGACCTTCTCCGACTTGCTCAGCTGGTAGTACGCGCCGCCGGTGCGGTAGGTGTGTCCGGATTCGACGACCCAGTCCCGGATCGCCGCGTCACGCGTCACCGGGATCAGCTGGTACGTCGACGGGTTCACCGGGGCGAGGCCGGCTGCCTTGATGGTGTCCTGGTTGACCGCTTCCGCGCCGGTGGAGAACACGGCCCGCGAGCCCCGGATGCCCTTGGTGCGGCCCACCATGAACTTCTCGGTGGCCTGCTGGATGACGTGCCCGGCTTCTTCCAGACCTTGTGTGCTCGTCGCGTCCCAGATGGCGATGTTGTCCTTCGGGAAGCCGCACTGCATGGCCTCGCGCTTGCCCATCTGGTCCGGAACGAGAACGGCCAGGGTCCAGTTGTCCTCCTGTGCGTTGAACATCCCGGCCACGGACTCGACCAGTTCCCGCGGATCCCTGGACGGAGCGTCGGGGCAGCGATGGCTTGCGTTCTCCTGCCCGTCGGTGAGGACGAAGGTCAGGAAGCTGTGGTCACCGTACAGTTGCGCTGTCTGCGCCAGCTCCCGCTGTGACTTCAGCGCGGCCGCCAGCAGAGCTGTCATTCCACCGGCCCGGTACAGCTGCTTGAGCGAGGGCATCCGGAGGACGTCCTTGTCGTAGATGACGCACTCCACCTTGTCCGCGAAGACGTACACCGTGACACGGGTTTCCTGGTCCAGTTCCCTGGACCGGCGGGCGAGGTAGGCGATCTGCTGGTCGGCCACGTCTACGACCTTGCGGCTCAGGTGCGACATCGACGAACTGGCATCCAGCACAAGAGCAACGTGGTTGATGTAGTTCTGGTTTCCGGACATGACAGCTTCCCCCTCAATCTCCGAACGTGATGCTCCTACCGTCTCATCCACCACTGACAATCGATCTTGACTTCCGGAGCGGACGGACCGGGGGAGAACCCGTCCGACTGAGCCCCCTCGGCGCGGATGTGTATCAGCCTCCCCGCTCCGCCCAGTGCGCGAGAGCCACAGACCACCAGGCCGCGGAGACCTGGTGGTCCGGCGTTCGCAAGCGCGCGAAGACTCCGCCTTGGTCATCATGGCCTTCCGGCACACGGACGGATCAGGCGCGGTGGAAACGGTCCTGGGCCGCCAACACCGCGTCTGCGTGGTCCGCGGCCCATGCGCCCAGGGCACGGATCGGGGTGAGCAGGGCCGTGCCGGCCTGGGTGAGTGTGTAGTCGACGCGGGGCGGGGCCTCGGCGTAACGGCGGCGTTCCACCAGGCCGTTGTACTCCAGTCGCCGCAATGCCTCGTTGAGGACTTTGGGGCTGATCCCGCCGATCCGGGTCAGCAGTGCGCGTGGCCGCATCGGGCCCCGTTCGCCGAGGACGTAGACCACCACGCTGTCCCAGCGGTTGGCCAGCACTTCGAAGGCGATCCGTGCCTGGCAGTCCGCCGCGAAGGGATCCCCGCCCAGATCGCGCGTCTCATGGGGCTCTCTGTGCTCTGCGGGCGCTGTCATGGGGACATCCTGCCGTGCTGATGCGCACCGAGCGGTGTGTATCGGGCTACCTAGTGTCCCCGGCATGACATTCCACGACACGAATGACCTCAACGAAGCGAGCGGGGTCAGGACGATGCGTATCGGCATCCTCGGTACGGGAGCCATGGCCAGAGCGCTGGGCGGGGCCTGGGTACGGGCCGGGCACGAGGTCATGGTCGGTGGCCGGGACACCGCGGCCGCGGCCAAGGCGGCGGACGCTGCCGGAGCCGCCGGCCACGGCAGTCTGGCCGACGCGGCGCGCTACGGCGAGGCAGTACTGGTCGCCGTACCCGCGGACATCGCGCCGTCCCTGGCAGCGGAACTGGCTCCGGCCCTGTCCGGGCGGACCGTGCTGGACTGCACGGTGCCGATGGCTCTTGGCGCCGACGGCCCCGCCCTGACCACGGCAGGCGGCACGGATTCCATCGCCGTACGCCTGGCGGCAGCCGCACCGGACGCCCACGTCGCCAAGGTCTTCGGGATCCCGCACGAGAGCATCTGGACCCTGCCGCGACCGGGCTTCGAGGCCGTGCCGCTGAGCGTGCCCTTCTGCACCGATGCTCCGTCCGCCACCGCGCTGACGACAGAGTTGATCACCTCGATGGGCTGCACCCCGCTGCCCTGCGGTGGACTGGACCGTGCCGCGCTGCTGGAGGCGGCCGCGGTGTTCGCCATCGGTGTGTGGTGGTCGGGCGCCGAGGCCCGTTACGCCTTCCCCGCCCCGGCGCTGGCTCCCGGCGCCGTCGATGACGAGCCCTGAGCGTCACCCGGCCACCATCACGAAGGTGCGGCGGTCTGGCGCGGCGAGCGGAGAGCGGTGGGGGCCGACGTACCGCTGGGCAGCCTGATCGCCGGGAGCGGTCCGATGAGGGTGTGTGAGGAAGGGCTCTCGTTGACGGGCAGGCCGCCTGAGTGAGCAGGGCCCGCACCCGCCTGGGTGCGGGCCCCGCTGTGCGTGTGTCCGGCGGCCCGCGGACGGAGTGGTCCGGTCCGGCTACGGGAGCGGTCACCATGCGCTCCACCCGCACCCGTCTGGACCGGGGTGTGGTCGTCATGTCGGACGACGACGTTGCAGGGCAGCAGTAGGCCGATGGCGCGTTCGGCTTGGGCGGCCGGTGCCTGGTGGACCGCGGTGCCGGCGGCGTCGACTGGGCGAGGGCGGCTGCTCCAGGGCGCCAAAAATACCCCCGGGGGTACCCATGCTAGGCTCGAGATATACCCCCGGGGGTAAATGCCAGTCGAAAGGAGCAACCGCGTGTTCTTCATTGACACCATCGAGACCGAGGGCCTGGGAAACCGCAGCTACCTGGCCGGTGGCGCCGCCGCCACGGTGGTGATCGACCCGCCCCGCGACATCGACCGGGTCCTCGCGGCGGCAGCCCTGCGCGGGGTGCGGATCGCGTACGTGGCCGAGACGCATGTGCACAACGACTACGTCACCGGCGGCCTGGACCTGGCCCGCCTGACCGGCGCCCGCTACCTGGTCCCGGCCGCCGCTGCGGTCTCCTGCGCCCGCACTCCGGTCGCGGACGGCGACATGGTGGACGTGGACGGCCACCTGACGCTGCGCGCGATCGCCACCCCCGGCCACACCCCGCACCACACCTCCTACGTACTGGAGGAGAACGGCCGTGGCGTGGCGGTCTTCACCGGCGGCTCCCTGCTCATCGGCTCGGTGGGCCGCCCGGACCTGGTGGAGCCGTGGCTGACCGAGCAGCTGGCGCGTGCTCAGCACGCTTCCGCCCACCGGCTCGCCGACGAACTCGACGACGAGGTACCGGTGTTGCCCACCCACGGGTTCGGCAGCTTCTGCTCGTCCTCGCAGGCCGAGGGGGACGCCACCACGATCGGCAAGGAGCGCGCGAGCAATGACGCGTTCAAGCTGGACGTGGACACCTTCGTGGCCCGCACACTGGCCGGGCTGGACGATGTGCCCGCCTACTACGCGCACATGGGTCCGGCCAACGCCGCCGGGCCCGCACCCGTGAACCTCACCCCGCCCGAGCCGGCCGACGCCGGGCAGATCGCCAGGCGGCTGGCCGAGGGCGAGTGGGTGGTGGACCTGCGCAGCCGGGTCGCCTTCGCCGACGGTCATGTGGCCGGTTCGTTCAACTTCGAGGGCGAGGGCAAGCTCGCCACCTACCTGGCCTGGCTGATCCCCTGGGGCAAGCCCGTCACCCTCCTCGCCGAGACCCCCGCACAGATCACCGCCGCCCAGCGGGAGCTGGTCCGGGTCGGCCTCGACCGCCCCGCCGCTGCCGCCACCGGCGGCCCGGCCGACTGGGTGGAACCGGGCCAGGCCCTCGCCTCCTTTCCCCGTGCCGACTTCGCCGCTCTGGCCGCCGCCCGCGAACGGGGCGAGCAACTGGTCGTGCTGGACGTGCGCCGTGATTCCGAGCATGCCAAGGGCCATATCGCGGGCGCGGTGCACATCCCGGTCCACGAACTGCGCGGCCGCCTCGGCGAGGTCCCGGACGGCACCGTGTGGGTGCACTGCGCCGGCGGCATGCGCGCGGCCATCGCCGCATCCCTCCTGGACGCGAGCGGACGCCGGGTCGTCGCCGTCGACGACGGCTTCGACGCCGCCGCCGACGCGGGCCTGACCGTCACCCGCCCCTGACCCCCGCCTCCTCACGCAGACCGCGAAGGTATGTGATGTTCCTCTTCCGCCGCAGTCGAACGCGACTCACCCCGCAGCAGGCCCACGCCCGCACCGCCGACGGGACGGCCGTCCTGCTGGACGTCCGAGAACCCCTGGAGTGGCGGGCGGGGCACGCACCCGGTGCGCTGCACCTGCCCCTGGCGCGCCTGCTGGCCGGAGCCGCCCTGCCCGAGACCGCGCAGGGCCGGCCCCTGGTGGCGGTCTGCCGTTCCGGACACCGTTCGCAGCAGGCCGCCAAGCTCTTGGACGCACGCGGCATCGACGCCGTGGACGTCACCGGCGGCATGAACGCCTGGACGGCCGCGGGGCTTCCGGTCGTCGGCGAGGACGGACAGGGCGGCCGAATAGCGTGAGCGTCGCCCTGATCCTGGCCCTGACCGCCGGGGCCGTCGTCGGCCTGGCGTTGGGCGCCCTCGGCGGAGGCGGCAGCGTCCTGGCCGTCCCCGCCTTGATCTACCTGCTCGGCTTCACCCCCGCGGCAGCCACCACCGCGAGCCTGCTCATCGTCACCGCCACCTCGGCCACCGCGCTGTACGCGCACGCCCGCGCCGGCCATGTGCGCTGGCGGGCCGGAACGGCGTTCGGCGCTGCGGGGATCCTGCCCGCCGCACTGGCCGCGGCCGCCCGCCTGCCCCAGGCAGTCCTCACCGCGGCCTTCGCCACCGTCGCCGCCCTGGCCGCGACCCGCATGCTGCGACCCGCCGCCCAGGCCGAGACCACCGGCCGGCGCGCGCATGCGGGGAAAGCGGCGGGCACCGGCGCCGGGCTGGGCGCCCTGACCGGCCTGCTGGGCGTGGGCGGCGGCTTCCTCGCCGTCCCCGCCCTGGTCACCGTCCTCGCCTTCGAGATGCAGGTGGCCGTCGGCACCAGCCTGCTCGTCATCACGGTGAACTCCCTGGCCTCCCTGGCCACCCGCTCCGGCGCCGCCGTCACCCTCGACTGGGCGGTCGTCGGCCCGTTCACCGGAGCCGCGATCCTGGGCGCATGGGACGGCAAACGCCTCGCCGCCAAGGTCTCCGGCCGGCGCCTTCAGCGGGTGTTCGCGATCCTGCTGCTGGCCGTGGCCGCCTTCATGCTCGCCGACGCCCTGACATGACCCCCCTCACGCAAGGGAGAGGAACAGCTTCTCCAGCCGCGCCCGCATCTGCTCCCGGTCCGCGGGGGTCTGCCCGCCCTCGGCCAGGCAGTGCTGCAGACCGGTCGCGATGATCGCGAACCCTGCCCGGTCCAGCGCCCGGGAGACCGCCGCAAGCTGCGTGATCACGTCCTCACAGTCCCGGCCGTCCTCGATCATCTTGATGATCCCGGCGATCTGTCCTTGAGCCCGCCGCAGCCGATTGAGCACACTCTTCAGCTCATCGGCCGCCATCTCCAGCTCCACACTGCCTCCAGAATCGATACCCCCATGGGTATTCTAGCCCGCTCGACACCGCCACCGAGAAAAGGAACCTCCGCCCCGTGAACACCGCCACCGTCCTCCACCCGGCCCGGGCCGCCGAGGAACTCCATCACTACACCGTCATCGACGTCCGCACCCCCGGCGAATACGCCTCCGGCCGCCTCCCCGGCGCTCACAACATCCCCCTGGACCACCTCGAGACCGCCCTGCCCGCCCTCAAGAACGCCGCCGCCCACGGCCGGCTGCTGATGGTCTGCGCCTCCGGCAACCGCTCCACCACCGCCTGCGAACAACTCGCCGCCGCCGGCATACCCTCCGCCAACCTGGCCGGCGGCACCACCGCCTGGATCCAGCACGGCCACCCCGTCCACCGCGACGACACCACCAAGGCCGCCTGGCCCATGGAACGCCAGGTCCGTCTCGCCGCCGGATCCCTCGTCGTCACCGGCCTCGCCCTGGGCACCCGCTACCGCCCCGCCCGCTGGCTGTCCGGGGCCATCGGCAGCGGTCTGGTCTTCTCCGCGCTCACCGATACCTGCGGCATGGCCGCCCTGCTCGCCAAACTGCCCCACAACCAGCTCCGCACCACCGACCTCCACGCCACCCTCGACGCGCTCAGCCGGTAGCGCGGACCGCGGAAGCCATCGCCCGGAACAGACAAGCTCCGCCCGCGGGAGCGGGTCTCTGACCTGTTCCGGGGCCGGCAGCGGGAACGGCACCTGGGCCCGGATTCTCACCCGGCTCCAGGCCGAGGCAGGCGCCAAGGGCCTGAGCCACCATCCGGTGCTCGCCGACCGGGTCCGCAACCGGCTGGGGCGTGGCTCCAGCCGCGGGCGTCCGCCGAAGTTCGACAACGACGACCACAGGCAGCGGCATGCGGTCGAGTGCGGGATCAACCGCGAACCAGTGGCTGTGACCAGCACCGTCGCAACAGCTCTCAGACGACGTCGAATTCGTTGCCCTCGGGATCCTGCATAGCGGCTGCGAAGAACCCCATGTCCGGCTCATCCTTGATCCGCAGCACGGTGGCACCGGCTTTGACCAGCCGTTCCACCGTAGCCCTGACCCGCTGGGTACGGACGTCGAGTGGGACGTCACGGCCCCCGCCGACCTTCAGGTCGAAGTGCCACCGGTTCTTGGCGACCTTCGGCTCCGGAACCTGCTGGAACCACACCCTCGGCCCGCGTCCCGCGGGATCGACGATCGACTCCGGAATATCCCCGGCACCGGTCGGCAACTCCGCCTCGGGCACCCCCATCGCCGCCCAGTAAGCACGCCACGTGGGGTGTCCGCCCGGCGCAGGCTCAGGCACGTAGCCCAGGGCCTCGGCCCAGAAAGTCACCATCCTCTGCGGATCGGAGCAGTCGATCGTCAGCTGTACGGTCATCTCCATGCTCGGAGCATCTCAGGCAGGTCTGACAGACGATCCGTTCGCAACAGGCCCCAGGAGCCCGCCCCGAATAGGTAGTCAGGCGGAGACGTAGTGCCGTGTGACGCAGGGGCGAGCGTTGATGTGAAGAGGGACGCGCAGTGGTCTTGGCGGGGTGTTAGTGGGGCGGCAGTGTGGCGATAGTGGCCCGGACCAGAGTGGGTGTTGTTCCGAGGACAGACCGACACCGCTTTCCCTGGGGGGAATCCGATATGAGCTCCAGCACCACGATCCGCACCGCCCGTCGCCGCACCGTGCGCGTTGCCGCCGCGGCCTTAACCGCAGCTGCCGCGCTCTCTGTGACCGCCTGCAACAATGACGACGACACCGCCTCGAAGCCTAAGGCCGGGGCCAGCAGCGCCGGCTCCTCTGCCGGGGCGCAGGGCAGCGATGCCCAGCCGGACAGCGCCGACGAGTCGGGTTCCGGAGATGGTTCGGCGAAGGGCGGAGCGAAGGGCAAGTTCTGCCGTGCGGACGATCTGATGATGGAGGCTGTGGACAGCTCGCCCGACGAGAAGGTGGGTGACGTCACCGTTCAGATGACCAACAAGGGTGAGAAGACCTGCTCGGCTACGGGATTCGCGGGCGTCGACCTGAAGGACATCGATGGCACGTCCGCCCCGGTCCACCGCGGTGGTGAGCAGCCCCGTGTCACCGATCTGAAGCCCGGTGACACCGCCACCTTCAGCATCTCGTACGAGGTCGACTTCAGTGGCGACAGCCTGGCGTCCCCGACCCACATCATCGTGACGCCGCCGAACGAGACCCACAGCGTGTCCCTGAAGTGGCCCGCGGATGCGCTGAAGCTGGCCGGCCCGTACGACGACAAGATCAAGGTCCACCCCGTCGGCATCGCCAACTGAGCACCGCGAGAACGGCCCTGGGGGGGGGGGGGGGGGGGGGGGGGGGGGGGGAGGGGAGGGGGGGGGGGGGGGGGGGGGGGAGGGGGTGGGGGGGGGGGGGGTGGGGGGGGGCAGTTGGGG
>NZ_JBWKKP010000024.1:0-28155 GCF_056431485.1 Streptomyces sp. NPDC045899 | reverse complement strand
CGCCCCCCCCCCCCCCCCCCCCCCCCCCCCCCCCCCCCCCCCCCCCCCCCCCCCTCCTCCCCTCCCCCCCCCCCCCCCCCCCCCCCCCCCCCCCAGGGCCGTCCAGGTCGTCGACGCCGGGGATCGCCTTCATCGGCCGTGCCGGGTCCCTTTCGCGGTCGCGTTCCGATCGTCGACCGTGCGGCGCGCGCTCGGTGCTCAGATGTCGCTGGACTCGTTGTCCAACGCGTTCAGGGTGCGCCGCAGCAGATCGTTCAGCAGCTCCGCGGTGTCGGAAGGGAGCCGGTCCAGCAGCCGGGCGTGCGCCGTGGTGGCGGCCTCGACGGCCTGCTCCGCCGTGACCAGGCCCTGGTCGGTGAGCTGAACCCAGGTGCTTCGGCCGTCGGTCGCGTCCGCAGTCCTGCTGACCAGGCCGAGTTGCGTCAGACGCCGCAGGACATTCGCGGTGCCGCCCGAGGTCAGGAGGATGGCGTTGCTCAGCTCGGTGGGCTTGAGCCGGTAGGGGGTTCCCACTCGGCGGAGTGTGGCGAGCACGCCGTAGTCGGCGGGGGTGAGCCCGAACCTGGCCAGTTGGCGCTGAGTGGCCTTTTCGAAGAGATGGTTGAGCAAAGAGGTGCGCTTGGCGACCTCCAGCGGCAGACCGGCAACCGCGGGGAGTTCCCTCTGCCACGCGGTGATGACCTCGTCCACGTGATCGGGACGGGCCTTGCCGGTCGGCGTGGTCTCGGTGGTCATGCCCCTCCGTCCCGCTCGGCGGCTCGCTCGGGATCCGCTGTGCCAATTCCCTCAGTCTAAAGCTATCCGGGTGCCGCCTGAGCCCCTGTTGAGAGGGTGTTCTCACCCTCTGTAGTCAGGCGGCCGCCTGACAACCGTCTTGTGGTCCCGCTGCGCGCGCCCTATCCTCAGGACATAGCTTTCCATATAGCTTTCTGAACAGGGGTATGGTCATGGAACCGCGCATCGCCGTCGTCTACCACAGCGGATTCGGGCACACCGCGCAGCAGGCCGAAGCCGTCGCACGGGGCGCCGGAACAACCGCCCACGTCGATCTGATCCCACTCCCCGACCTCCTGGACGAGCACTGGGCGCGCCTGGACTCCGCCGACGCGATCATCTTCGGCACCCCCACCTACATGGGCGGCAGCAGCGCCGCATTCCGCACCTTCGTAGAAGCCACCAGCAGCGTCTGGGCGGACGGCCTCCGCTGGAAGAACAAGATCGCAGGCGGATTCACCAACAGCGGATGCATGAGCGGCGACAAGCTGCACACACTCACGGACATCGCCCTCTTCGCGGCCCAGCACGGAATGATCTGGGTAGGGCTTGCCGAACACGGCGGCTGGAACACCTCCACCAGCACCAGTGAGGACCTCAACCGCCTCGGAAGCTGGCTCGGCGCCATGGCACAGTCCAACAACGACGAGCCCCCCGAGCGCATGCCCGCATCGTCCGACCTGCGCACCGCGGAAGCTCTGGGAATCCGGGTCGCCGAAACGGCACGCGTACATCTCCTCGGCCGCGCCGCCCTGGAGCCGGCCCCCGCGTGAGCTCGTGCCCTCGAAAACGGGCCCGATCACGAGGTGCGTGTCCGCCCCGGCCGCGTTCCGCGCGCAACTCGTCCGGAACCGCGAGGGTGTCCGGGTTCGGCAGGAGTGGCCGAGTTCCGGGGCGAGTCCGACGTAGTGGCGGACGTCGCGGTACATGGCTGACCGCCGGTGACGCTGGAGCCGGGTGTCATCGGTCGTTGGTGTCGGCGTACCGGTGACACGCACCCGTACGCCGACACCGGGCCGCGGTCAGGGCGTCGTTTGGTGATCGGGCTGTGTTGGGTCGCGAACCACGACGCCAGAGCCCCCACTGGGGATATCCCCCTCTCCGATCCTGGGGTGCGTCGGATCGCGCCCCGGTGGGGGCGAAAATAGCGTTCGGTCATGACTTCGACTCCGTGAAAGCACCTCGTCATAGCACTCGCGGTCACTACGCTGCTCGTCGCCGAGGTGGCCACCGCCGCCGCCCAGCCCGCCAGTTCCTCCCGCGTGGCGCAATTGCGCCATGACACCAAGGCGATACACGCCCTCGGAATCAGCGGTGTGCAGGCCCGCGTGATCGGGCCTGACGGCCGGCAGTCGGTCGCCACCAGCGGCACCGCCGACCTGAACACAGACCGCCTGCTCCCGGCACCGCAGCTGGCCACGATGAAGCGGACCGTCCCCGTCAGCGCGGAGGTCCAACAGATGTGGCCCGGCGGCCGATACGGCCTCGGCCTGGTGGAACGGCCCCTGAGCTGCGGAGGAACCTACTGGAGCCACGAGGGTGGGGACGGCGGCTACATCACCCTCAACGGCGTCACCGATGACGGCAGACGCAGTGCCATGGTCTCCATGTCCGAGGCACGCGGCGACACCCCTGAGCACATACTGGGCCAGGAGAACGCGGCCAGCAGCGCCCTGATCGACCACGCACTGTGCCCCGGGGGCCTCAGCACCCCGTGAGCGGCGGCATCGCGCTGACCGGTGGGCGGCCGGCTGACCGCCTCGGGGCGCTGGAGTCGACGTCCGCTTCCTCTGTGGTGACGCTTTCGCTCTCCCTGCCACCGAGTCGAGGGGCTGGTACGACCTGGTCGTCGACTCAGGATGCTTCCACCACCTACCGCCGCATCGCCGTGTCAGCTACCTGGCTCTCCTCGATCGAGTCCTGGCCCCTGGCGGCCATCTCGCCCTCACCAGCTTCGCCTCTGGCGAGGGTGGTATGGGGTCGGAACTCGCCGACGCGGACATCTACCGTGAGCGAGAATTGCGGGGCGGCCTCTCGTACACACCAGAATCCCTGCGCTGGATCTTCTCTGACCTTGTAGAGGTCGAACTGCGCCGCATGCGAGAGGAGCCACCCGAGTCATCGCTCTTCGGCGCGGCATTCCTGTGGACCGCGCTGTTCCGCCGGGACGTGAGGACATGAGGCGGCGTTCAAGGCGAGCGCTTCGTCGAGGTGGCACAGACATGATCCGTCGCCGGTAGGAGCTCAGTCTTCGTGTCGGAATCTCACGGCTGGTGCCGGATGGAAGTCGGATCCGATGTGGCGCCGAAATATACAGGTCAGACCTGTGCTTCGTCCGCGTTGAAGCGCCGGCACATGTCCAGGCGGCCGCGCCGGGAACATTCGGTCCGGCCGTCGCGGTTGCATCGACCGGGGGACCGGCGCCGCATGGGCGGGGAACGCGGAGACCACGAGGTCGTCCGCCCCACCAGGATCCGGGCCCCAGGATCGCGGTACGACCGCCGCGCATTCGGACCAAGACGTTTTACTGCAGGAGGACCCTTTCATGACTGGCCGGCCCTTGACGCTCATGGCAGTACACGCCCACCCCGACGACGAGGCCACCGGAACGGGAGGGATCCTCGCGCAGTACGCGGCGGAAGGCATCCGCACGGTCCTCGTGACGTGTACCGACGGCGGTTGCGGTGACGGACCGGGGGGCGTCAAGCCGGGCGATCCCGGGCACGATCCGGCGGCGGTCGCCTTGATGCGCCGTCAAGAACTTGAGGCGAGCTGTGACGCGCTGAAGATCAGCGATCTGGAGATGCTGGACTATGCCGACTCCGGGATGATGGGCTGGCCGAGCAACGACGCCCCCGGATCCTTCTGGCAGACCCCCGTGCAGGAAGGCGCGGCCCGACTCGCGGAACTCATGCGGCACTACCGACCTGATGTGGTCGTCACCTACGACGAGAACGGCTTCTACGGCCACCCCGACCACATCCAGGCCAACCGCATCACGATGGCGGCGGTGAAGATGACCGCGCTGACACCGAAGGTGTACTGGACCACGGCCCCCCGTTCGATGATGCAGCGGTTCGGCGAAGTCATGCGTGAGTTTCATCCGGACATGCCGGAGCCGGATCCTGCCGAGGCCGCCGCGATGGCCGAGATTGGCCTTCCCGACGATGAGATCACCACGTGGGTGGACACCACCGCGTTCAGCGGTCAGAAGTTCGACGCGTTGGCCGCGCACGCCAGCCAGGGCGAGAACATCTTCTTCCTCAAAATGGGCAAGGAGAGGTTCGGCGAGTTGATGGGCATGGAGACCTTCGTACGTGTCCAGGACGCCACCGGCGCGGCCGTACCCGAGAACGATCTCTTCGCCGGACTGCGCTGATCCGCTCGCCTGGCCGGCCAGGAAGGTGCATCGACCGCGCGGTGTGACCGAGCGGGTCACACACCAGGAGGCTCGTCCAAGCGAGCTCTGCTCCGGCAGCCCGCGTCCAGGTCCTCGCCGGCGGCGCCGTCGAAGCATGCCCGCACCTCCGCCCCGCACACTGCGCTCGTCCCCAAATCCACCTGGACCGACCTGGGCGGCAAGGTCCGCAAGCACATCCCCGACGGCCACCGCAGGCTGCGACGCAGCCTGCGGTGGCCGTCGGCGGTGCGGCAGAGTCGGCTCTCGCCGACGCACCGTTCACGAGGCCCGGGACCGTGTGATGTTCATCGAGCTGGTGGCGTAGCCAGATGTGCACACCTACCTCGGCGTGTCACTCTGCCAAGCGCCTGCAGGACCGCAGACCCGTCAGCTTCGCCAACAACGCTTCGACAGAACCGAGCTGTCGAGCATGAGCTCAATCGCAGGACCGCAGCGGGGACCGCAGGCCGAGCCACTGCTCAGCGTCCCAGGCCCGGAACCGCTCTACTTCGGTGAATCCCAGCTTCGCCGCGAGGCGCATCGAGCCGAGGTTGGCGGTCTGGGTGGCGAGCACCACCGGCTCACCGGGAAGGACGCCGTCGAACCAGTCAAGTGCCGCCGCGCACGACTCGGCGGCATACCCGAACCCCCACGCCCGTGGCAGGAACAGGTAGCCGAGATCAGCCTTCCCCACAGCAGCCGGACGAAGGTGCTCCGTTGCTCGCCTGAGCGTGATCTGGCCGATCATCGCCCCGTCGAGATCGACGACGAAACTCCCGGGCCACCGACCGGGCACCTCGGGCAGCTCGCGCTCAAGCTGGTCACGCGGGCGGGGTCCGCCGAGGTAGGTGTGCACATCTGGCGACGCCAGCAGCTCGATGAACGCCACACGGTCCCGGGCCTCGGGCTCACGCAGCACGAGCCTCTCGGTCCTGATCGGTGCAGGCGGCCACGCGACGGGTCCGAGATCATTCATGCCGGTCAGCCAATCAGTGGACTCCACACCGATCAAGGCTTGCGGACCCTCTTGCCTTCAGCCCCCTGAGATGTCCTGACAGCAGATGTTCAGCAGTGTGGGCAGCACCCGGGTCGGGTCACGTGATCGCACAGTGCGTGTTCCAGGTGTCGGCTTACCCGCAGTGCGGTGCGGCCGGTGTTCGTCCGGTCAGGACGGGGTCGCGTCGCGCAGGCTGCGGAAGAAGGCTCGGATGTCGCCGACGAGCAGGTCCGGCTCTTCCATCGCGGCGAAGTGGCCTCCCCGGTCGAACTCCGTCCAGCGGACGATGTTGTTGGTGCGTTCGGCGATATGACGCAGGGCGATGAAGTTGTCTTGAGGGAAGGACGCGAACGCGGTAGGGGCCGTCGAGGCCTCCGGCGGCCTTCCCGAGTAGGCGGCGTGAGCGCGCTCATAGTAGATGCGTCCGGAGGACCCGGCGGTACCGGTCAGCCAATACAGCATCACGTTGGTCAGGAGATGATCGCGGTCGACCGCGTCCTCCGGCCGGTCGACGGAGTCTGTCCACTCCTTGAACTTCTCGGCGATCCAGGCGAGCTGGCCGATCGGGGAGTCCGTGAGCGCGTAGGCGAGGGTCTGCGGACGTGTGGACTGGATGTCGGCATAGCCTTGCTTGTCGCGGCTCCACGCCTGCATACGCTCCCAGGAGGCCCAAGCGCGCTCACGTTCCGCAGGGCTGAGGGCGGCGAGTTCTTCCTCGGTCGGCTCGGCTGTCGCCCCGGCACCGGGGATCAGGTTCAGATGGACGCCGATGACATGGTCGGGGCGGATGCGACCCACTTCCCGGGAAATCGCCGCTCCCCAGTCGCCGCCCTGCGTCCCATAACGGTGGTAGCCCAGGCGGTGCATCAACTCGGCGAAGGCAGCCCCGACACGGTGGTACTCCCAGCCCCTGTCTCGGGTGGGGCCGGAGAACCCGAAGCCCGGGATGCTGGGCAGGACCAGATGAAAGGCGTCCGCAGGATCGCCACCGTGCGCCCGAGGGTCGGTGAGCGGTCCGGCGATCTGCTCGAACTCGACGATGGAGCCGGGCCAGCCGTGCGTGATGATCAGCGGCGTGGCATCCGGTTCCGGGGAGCGGATGTGTGCGAAGTGGATGTTCGCGCCGTCGATCGTGGTCATGAACTGCGGCCACTGGTTCAGGCGCGTCTCGGCCGCCCGCCAGTCGTAGGTGTGCCGCCAGTGGTGTGCGAGTTCTTGCAGGTAGCCACGCGGAACGCCGTAGGACCAGCCGATATCGGGCAGTTCATCCGGCCAGCGGGTGCGGTCGAGGCGGTTCTTCAAGTCGTCCAAGTCGCTGTCCGGGATGGAGACTCGGAACGGTCGGATGCTGTCGTCCGATGATGTCGTCATGGTGGTGCAGCTTAGGTGGACTACCGCCTTCAAGATCGACAATTTTGTGTCAGTGCGACGCCGCCTTCTCCGCACCGGCAGAAGATACTCCGGCGAGTCGGGATACCCGACTGCTCCGGTAGCTGACTCGCACCATCGGTCGGCTCTGCGTGAGCTCTGATGAGGTGGCCAGCTCGGCTGCTGGTGAGACGCTGGGAGTCGGTGCCGATGCGATATCTGCGGCATGGCCGGCGTCCTCACCAGGAGCATCCCGATGCTGCCCTGGCAGGAACCACAGCTGCTGAGGGCTGGGGGAGCCCCACCAGACCCCAGCCGCGGTGTGCCGCCGCCTTGACGACCTCGGCCCATTCGTGGAGGAGTGTGGTGAGTTCCTCGAAGGTGTCCGGGCGCCCCGCCCAGCCCTCGCATTCCAAGCTGAACGGCCGACGCAAGGTCTCCAGGCGGGGTTCGGCCTCCTGCCATGCGTGGACCTTGGCGGGCAGCACCTCCGGCGGGCACACGAGAAGGACCCTTGCCCGCCGGCGGTCGGTGCGGGGTGGGAAGAGGCCACCGCCGGTCAGCGCAGGATCAAGGCCTGGTTCTTCGTCCCAGATCAGGCCGTTCAGGAAGGCGTCCATCGCTCTGCTCAGGGGTGCATCGACCAGTCCCCGCATGTCAGCCCAGGCGTCACCCGCCCGGGCATGCGGCCGGTAGGCACCGGTGGTGCTGTGGAAGTGGTACTCCGCGCACCACGCCGACTCCTGAACCGGCGGCCACACCCAGCCGTTCGCCAACCCGCGCTCGATCAGGTAGTCGTCGTCGAGCTCCGGCGGCCAGATCGTATCGTCCAGTGCAGGAATCCGGTCCTCGACGGGGAGGACGCGTAGCCGCTCCCAGTCCGCCATGATCAGCTGGAGATCCAGACCCATGGCGGCAGGATAGGCGGACCCGCGAGGAGAGCCGCCGCCGACCAGTACTCCCGCGTTCATGGGAGGGGTACAGCTGCCCGGCGCGGGTCCCCGACTCACCTCTGCGTGCGCGGCGAACACCCATCGTGGAGCTCGAACAGGACCTTGAGCGCGTGCAGATCCTCTTCGGGCGGAAGGCATGTCGTCCTGCAGGCACTGCCCCCGTCGTCGCGAAGGCTTCGTGTCGTCGTCGGCGGAAATGCCCGACTGGTTCGGCGCCGGAGCTCGAGGGCCGGGACACGGAGGCCCTGATGGAAGGCGGGATCCCCGTCGACGACGATGACGAGGCAGCTGCCGGACGGCGCTCAGGCAGACAGAGGGTGTCTCACCAAATCGGCTTCCCGCACTTCTTGTTGCCCCAGTTGAGTTCGATGCATACGCGAGCGGCCAGATTCGTGCCGTTCGAGTGGAAGCCGGTCGACCGCTTGTCGTTGTCAAGTGTGTAGTAGTCGCTGAGCTGGTACCACCCGTAGCCGACCTTGTACCGCTGGAGCCACATCGTGCAAATATCGCCCCACGACTGGCCGACGCCTTGTACGTACCCATTGCGTGTGTTGCGGTTCATCCAGCCCTTGCATGACCCCTTGGTGACGCTTGAACCGCTGACGTATTTGATCGCTTGCAGATTTGCCTGCGAGGGCTGTGCGGCCAGTGCGCTGGGCGCCGCCAAACCCACCGCGAGGAGCAGGGCCGCCGTTGTGGACCCTACGCGTCGCCGTGTACTCATCTTGTCCCCCAGTGAGCGACAGGTCTGTCGAGACAGTTCGAGTCTTCAAGGGAATACCCGATTCGGCACCTGTGCGAGGTTCCTCTATCGGCCAAGTTTCGTCGCGAGGGTGTCGCGCAGAGGCGGGCAGTCCGGCCCGTGTGCCCGTGAGGGTGAGCGCGAGCCCGCCCTGAATCCGGGAGCCCGGGAGCCCGTCCGCTCCACACACCCGCCGATGCCCCGGCAGCCGCTTCCCGGCCGCCGGGGCATCGTTGCGCGGGGCCGTCCCTCGCGCGATCACCCCTGGTCGGGACCGGCGATCCGCGGGGAGACCGGCCGCTCGAAGAACGTCTCCAGCACCACCGTGGCCTGCGTCCCGCTGACCCCGTCGATCGCGTAGATCCGGCGCAGGACGTCCTGCAGCTGCTCGGTGGTCGACGTCCGCACCTTCACCAGCACCGACGCGCTCCCGGCGATGACGTGCGCCTCCACGATCTCCGGGAGTGCGGCGAAGGCCTCCGCCGAATCCCCCATCCACGCATCCGAGTTGACCATCACATAGGCCAGAACGGCCTTGCCCACCGCCACCGGGTCCACCTCGACGGTGGTGCGCCGGATCGCGCCGCGCTCCCGCAGCTTCCGCACGCGTTCATGAGCGGCCCCGGCGGAGAGACCCACCGCCTTGCCCAGCGCGGCGTAGGACTGGGTTGCGTCCTGCTGGAGGTGCGCCAGCAGGGTGCGATCGATGTGATCCACAACTCTCCATTCGGATTCGACTTGCCGTCACAGTATCCCATCCTGCAATCTCCCTTAAATGCCGAAGCAGATTCGGCACTTGCCGGAGTGAGAAGGACTCATATGACCAGCGAGCGTCCCGCCCTGTACGAGATGTTCGACGACCGGTTCCGTACCGGCCGCTGTATGAACGGCGACGACGGCCTGGAGATCCTGTACACCGGCTGCCGCTGGGCCGAGGGACCGCTCTACCTGCCCGCCTGGCGGCAGGTGATCTGGAGCGACATCCCCGACGACCGGATGCTGCGCTGGGACGAGGAGACCGGCTCCGTGAGCGTCTTCCGCCGCTCCGCCGGACACACCAACGGCAACACCCTCGACCGCCAGGGCCGACTGATCAGCTGTGAGCAGGGAAACCGCCGGGTGACCCGGACCGAGCACGACGGCACGGTCACGGTGCTGGCCGACCGCTGGCAGGGCAAGCGGCTGAACAGCCCCAACGACGCGACGGTCAAGTCCGACGGCTCCATCTGGTTCTCCGACCCGGACTTCGGCATCACCAGCGACTACGAGGGCCTCCGCGCGGAGAGTGAGATCGGCTCCAACAACGTCTACCGCATCGATTCCTCAACCGGTGAAGTGCGGCTGGTCGCCGACTGCTTCGGCGCCCCGAACGGCCTTGTCTTCTCGCACGACGAGCGGCGGCTCTTCGTCTCCGACACCCGGGCGGGCTTCATCCGGGTCTTCGACGTACGCGAGGACGAGGACGGCACCCTGTCGGACGGCGAGATCTTCGCCGAAGCCGGGGCCCGCGGGGCAGCCCGCTTCGACAACCTCCGCTTCGACGAAGGCGGACGGCTCTGGGCGGCCGCGATGGACGACGGAGTGCACTGCTACGACCCCGACGGCACGCTCATCGGACGGCTCGAGGTACCCGAGGCCGTTGCCAACATCGCCTGGGGCGGCGTCAAACGCAACCGGCTCTTCATCACCGCCCAGACCAGCCTCTACTCCGTGGTCATGGGGGTCACGGGTACGCACCCGACCGGACCCGGACACAGGCCCTGGCTGGACCCGGAGTCCCGGCGCCGGTGAGGGCAGCGCGCCCGGCCCAGCGTGTGAGGCGCAGCCGAGAAAGGCGTCCAGGCGGCCGGGGCCACGGCGAGTTGCCGGGGCTCCGCGGGATTCGCCCTCGCACTGCCGGCCCGCCCGCACCTGGCCGGCCTGCTGTCCGCTGTCACGCCCGGTTTCGGCACGGCCATGGTCCGCTCGGCCCTCATCACCTCCGTCTACGGCCACGCCCACCCCGGCCGGCCGGGCCAACGCGCCGGGCCCGTACCGCTTCCGGCGCGACTTCGGCTACGGCGCGGGCGCCCTCGTCGTCGGCGTCCGGGCCGACGCTGTTGGCCGCAACGCCACCGTCATCGCCGCAGCCGTCCTCACCACTGCAGTCGGCCTGCTCACCGCCCGCTGGATCACCAAACGCCACCACATGACCGGCCGCAGCCCTGGACGGCGCCCCGCCGGTGCCGGTCTCAGTCACGTGACCGAGCCCCGTTCTCGAATTTCGCCTTGCCGCCGGCCTGCAGGAGTAGCTAGGTTCTCCCGGGCTGTCCGAGTTCACCGGACCGGCCTCGTCGACAAGGAGGTGTGCAGCACATGCGCAGGAGTGCTCAGCAGTCGCATCCGCGTTCCAACACGTGCCACATCCTCACGACGGAGACCCCTTGTCGATTCGTATCACCCCCCTGACCGATCCCGATCGTGGTCTGTCCAGCCACCGTCTGGCCTGGCTGGCCTCCGATGCCGACGGAATTCCTGTCGGTTCGGCGTTTCTGCGTCTGTTCACCCATGCCGGGCAGGAGCACCTGGCCGAACTGAAACTCCATGTGCATCCGGTCGAGCGACGCCACGGCATCGGCTCGCGGCTCCTCGACGCGGCTGTGGCCGCTGCCCGGGAAGATCACAGGCGTTGTGTTCTCGCCCAAGCCGAGGCGGAATCCCCTGGCGCTCAGTTCCTGTCGGCCCGGGGTTTCCGCAAGGTCCTCACTTTGACGATTGCCCGGTTGCCGCTGGCCGGAGTGGACGTCACGGCTCTCCACAAGCTCATTGAGCACCCGCATCCCGGATACCGGTTGGCATCGTGGCACGGGACCGTTCCTGACGACCTCGCTCACACGTTTTCCGCAGCGCGTCGGGCCATGGATGACATGCCGATGGACGACACCGACTACGGGACGGTGACCTGGGACGTGGACCGGGTCCGAGCCGCCGCGCGGACCATCGAAGAGCGCGGCGAGCTGTTGCACACGGTCGTGGCCATCGACGAGTCGGACGGCTCGATCGTCGGGTTCACGGAACTGGTCGTCCCCGGTGACGGCAAGGGCGACGGCCAGCACTACGGAACCGGTGTTCTGCCCGAACACCGTGGACACGGCCTGGGGCGGTGGATGAAGGCCGAGTCGATCCGACAGGCCCGTGAGAGCCACCCCGAACTCGGTGGCCTGATGACCGATACCGCTGACAACAACCAGCCCATGAAGAACATCAACGACATGCTCGGCTACGAACCGACACACCGGACACTCGAGTATCAGCTCGACCTGTGAGGCAGCGGGATGGGTCCGAGGCGCGCCCCGGGCCCATCCCGACTTCGCCGTCAGGTCTCACCGGATTCCACCACAGCCTGCACAGTCGTGGTTTTGTGTTCTGAGAGTGTTCGCTGCTGTGCACCCACCCGCAGAGGTGCGTGCTGTCTCATGGAGAGTGGCATGGGGCCCTTCCGGGGTGTTGGTGGCTGGGTTTCACCGCGGTGGGGTCTGCTGGCTCTGCGCGCGAGAAGGAGCAGCAGATGTCGACCACTTCGGGAGGCAGTCCCGGGTGCCGCGGCGTTCGGATGGTTCACGAGCCGCGGCAGCATCGGTTGCCGGCGCTCAGTGGCGGTACGCGGCGGTCGCGATCTCGATGAAGGACCGGATCAACGGGTTGGTGTCACCTTCGTTCCACACCGCCACAACTCGGCTCGGCGGCATATCGGCCAGCGGTACCACGGTGAGCTCCGCGGGCAGGTCGTGTCCGAGCGGGGCCAGGCCGACCGTGCCGTTCCACAGCACGGCCTGCAGGCATTCCTCGCTGGCGCCAGCCGCGGCCATCGGCTTCGTCCTCCTGCAGGCCGGTGCGATCGCCGTGCACCTGACCGGCGAAGACCGCCGGATCGCCATCAACGTCGGGCTCACCGCCACCGCGGCCATGACCCTCTGGTTGGCAACCAGGACATGATCGAGTACAGCCCTCGACCGGTGGATGCGACGACAGGGCCGGCCGCATCACGGCCGCTGCCATCTCTCATGAACATCGAACACGCCACCATGCACGCGCCACTCGCTGAGGCATACACCTGCTGTCAAGACTCGGGCTCTGGCACGAATGGTGTGACGAGTCCACGCAGCGTTGACTGAGGCTACGAGGGGATCAGATCGGATTCCCCGGGTGCCGAGCTTTCCAGAAGCTGATTACTGCTGCTCGCTGTGTGTTGAGATCTACGACGTCTCCAGGGGGTGCCGGGGCGAAGATGTCGACTGTCTCATAGCCCTCGCTCCGCGGTTCCGAGTGGAGGACATACGCCTGCCGACCGTTGGTGAACTGTCGAAGTTGCCCGGAAGGGCGGACGTTGGGGCGGGCTCCCTGGCAGCACCGGAGGCGGCCGTCACGTTCGAGCTGTCGCCGAGCCTGGAAAGGCAGTCCAGATAGTCGGTTCCGCTGAACTCTGTTCGTGAGTCACCGTCGAGGATCGCGATCAGAGCGATGGACGGCACACTGAGGCAGATGGCGACGTGACGCACCAGGCCGGCAGAGTCGACGGTCTGAAGGCCTATCTCCTCGGTCCACTTTGGTCCAGGAACGCTGCTGCTATCGGTTGTGTCCTGCTCGGACTGGCTATTCATGCCGATCATGTTCTCTCCTGCGAGCAGACCAGGGAGGCTCTCAGCCTGCCACCAGGACGCACTTGCAGAGGAGGGCAAAGCCGGCGCGGCCGAACATCTGACGCTTGAGCATCCAAGCGTTCATCTCAGCTGGTGGCGGCGGTAGCAGATGAGGGTGCTGGCGATGCCGACGAAAGCGCGGAAGTGTTCGGCCTTGCGCTCGTACCGGCGGTGCAGTCGTCGGCAGTCTGCCAGCCAGGCCATCGTGCGCTCAACCACCCACCGACAGCGGCCCAGTCGGTCTGAGGATGCGATGCCCCGTCGAGCTTAGGCGTTTAACGTAGTAACCCTCGTCGCCGTGCGACTTGGCAGGGCGACGACCCCCGGGGGCCGCGGCTTGAGCGGATGGGTGGCATTCCGCGTGCCCAAGGCCCAAGGCCGCGGTTGTCATGGGTGTTGGCGCCAGAGATGCCCACCGAGATCGGCAGCCCGTTGCTGTCACAGAGCACGTGGATCTTCGATCAGGTGGCGAAGTTCACCGCAACCGAGCAACCACGCGCAGAGCACAGCTCGGGTTCGGTGGCTGCTCGCCACCTATCGAGCAGACCACTACGGCTTCAGAGCTGGCCGGCTGACCCGGTGGGCGGTCGGTCGCACCGGGAATCGCTGGGCGCGTTGTGCCGTCGTCGGCAGGAGGAGCGGTCCTGCTCGCTTGGCGCGACGCTGGACGAGGGCGGTCTCGATCCGTCCGATCCCGGGGAGTGCGCCCAGCTCGCCGGCCAGGAAGTCGTACAGGGAGCTGGTGTCCCGGGACTGGACCATGGCGAAGATCGATGCGCGGCCCGTGGTGACGGCGGCGAAGGCGACCGCGGGGTGTCGTGCCAGCGCCTCGGTCACTTCGTTCAGCGCGGCCGGCGCCACCTCCAGCCACATCAGCGCCTCCAGTGGGAAGCCGAAGTGGGACGGGCTGACGTCCACCTCGAAGTGCAACACTCCGGCGGCCCGCAGCCCGGCGATGCGGCGGCGCACGGTCGAGGCGGACCACCCGGTGATGGCGGCCAGCTGTGCGACCTCCGCCCGGCCGTCCAGAGCCAGTTCGCCCGCCAGCCGCGCCTCTGCCTCACCCCAGCCGGACGACTCGGCAAGGGCCTCCGCAGCATCCGGTGACTGCGGCGTGACGCCGCAGAGGGCCGCCTGCTCGGTCGCGTCCAGCGCGCTCGTCCGGCCCGCCCAGCCGCCGACCCCGGCGACCGGCCGCAGCACACAGCCCGCCTCGACATCCCGGATCCCCGGGGTCCGCAGTAGGTGGTCGAAAAGCGGTCGTCCGCTGTCCGATCCCGCGAGCGGGGTATGGACCATGCCGGTCAGCCTCGTCCCGCCGGCGAGCGGGGCGATCCACGAGGTGTCGTCCCGCTGCGCAAGAGCGGCGGTCAGCGCATCCGCGGCGTCCGGTGAGCAGTCGATGCGGACGAACCAGTCGAGCATGCCGATTCTCTGGCTGTCGACGAGCCCGACCACCCGGGCCACCAGGGCTGACCGCAGCCGGTGGTAGCGGCGTGCGACGGTGCGCTCCGGGGTGCCGAGCACGGAGGCGATCGTGCTGAACGAGGCGCGTCCGTCGATCTGGAGGGCGTGGATCAGGCGGCGGTCCAGCGTGTCGAGTATGACGGATTGCGTCACCAGATCCCCTCCGAATGTCCGATCGCGTCCATCCCTGCGACATTACAGCGCGCAAGGGAGCACCGGGCGGGACGCTGGCGGCAACCACCTTAGAGAGGCAGATCATGTTGACCGTCCTTCCCATCAGGTACGTGGCCGACGTCGAGGCGTCCCGGAACTTCTATGCCGGGCTGGGACTGGCCGTGAGGCCAGAGCCCGGCGCGGCTGTCTGGGTCAGGCTGACCGCCGACGCGGGCGCCGTCGGCGTCCATGCCGCCGCCGTCTCCCAGGGCCGGCCACCCGGCACCACCGAACTGGGCTTCGCCACGGAGGAGCCGCTGGAAGAGGTCGCCAAGCGGCTCGAACGCGACGGCTACCCGTACCAACTCGTCGAGGAGAACTTCGGCCGCAGCATCCGGGTCACCGACCCGGACGGAGTCATCGTGCAGATCCAGCACATCGACCCGGACACCGTCCGCCAGTCGGCCGCGACTGTGACCGGCGCCC
The DNA here is from genome assembly GCF_056431485.1 of Streptomyces sp. NPDC045899. Taxonomy (NCBI): domain Bacteria; kingdom Bacillati; phylum Actinomycetota; class Actinomycetes; order Kitasatosporales; family Streptomycetaceae; genus Streptomyces; species Streptomyces sp. NPDC045899. The sequence continues at coordinate 13,136 of NZ_JBWKKP010000024.1, read as the reverse complement.
CTGCCTGACCAGCAGCGACATGCATCACGACCGACGTCACGGCAGGAAGACCCAGGCATGGAACCGCTTATCACACTCGTGGCCGTCGCCGGCCTGCTGCTGCTCGCCGGGGCGCTGGGGGCCGAACGGCTCCGTCAGCCGACCGTCGCCCTGCGCGGTGGCCTGGCGGCCATGTTCACACTCACCGGGGGCGCCCATTTCATCGGGATGCGCGAGGAGATCGTCGCCATGGTGCCGTCGGCTCTGCCTGCCCCGGGCCTGCTCGTGACGTTGACCGGCATCGCCGAACTCGCCTGTGCACTGGGGCTGCTGTGGTCCCGGACCGCCCGGGGATCGGCCGCCGTGCTCAGCGCGATGCTGATCCTGATGTTCCCCGCCAACGTGTACGCCGCCCGCGACGACGTGCCCTGGTGGGACGAACTCGGCCCCCGCACGGCCACCCAGGCCGTCTTTTTCGCGGCCACCATCAGCGTGCTGGTACGCCACGGCCGGGTGGCTGTGGAGACTTCTGCCAGGCCCTCGCTCAACTCCCCGCCGCCAAGTCTGCAGTAGCCAGGTGAGCTTCGGGACCAGCCAGCAGGCGCATGACACCTGGTACCGCCGCCATCGGGCCGAGAGCGCCCCTCCATCCAGCCCAGGCAGTGGCGGCGGTGGGGCCGAGCTGATGCCTGGAGGCGATGGACGTCGTGGGCCTCCCTGAGGACGCGGAGCTCGGCTCGCGCTGCGCGAAGGGCAACTACCTGCCGTTCGGCGGGCCTTGGGGCCGTACACACCATCAAGAAGCGAGGGCTGGGGCGAGGCCGTTCCCGGTGACGACTGACCCGGCGGGGCCGAGCCAACCGGCCCCGCCGGATCCTGCACGCGCGTCCCGGTATCGGCAACAGATGTTGTCCGTCGGCCACGCTCGGTTCCAGCATGGGGGCCAGCAGTGATCACCGCGACCAAGCGGATCGTCCCAGGCGTCCGGGTGGCGCCGTGCAGTGCGCGCCAGGCAGACCGGCGCGCACCCGCCCTGGTCCGCCCGCCCCGAACCATCCCCTGAGGAGTCAGCCCCCATGCGTTCGACCACTTTCCGTTTGTTCGGCGGCGGCCGATGAGCGCCCAGGCCGAAACCCACGAGGTAGCCACCCGCAAGGCCGCTGACCGGCTGCCGTTCGCGGTGTACCTGCTCGCGTTCAGCCTGTTCGCGATGGGCAGCGCCGAGTTCCTGCTCGCCGGTGTCCTCCCCGACATCGCCGACGACCTGCACATCTCGCTCTCCTCCGCCGGTGCTCTGATCTCGGCGTTTGCCATCGGCGTCGTCATCGGCGGCCCGCCACTGGCGGTCCTGACATTGCGCTGGCCACGGCGCACCACTCTGGTGGTCTCGCAGATCGTGTTCGCCGTCTGCGTTGCGATCGGCCTGGTGACCGACAACTTCAGCGTCCTGCTCGGCACCCGCCTTCTGTGCGGTCTCGCCTATGCCGGATTCTGGGCGGTCGCTGCGGTCACCGCGATCGGACTCGTCACCCCCGACCGCACCGCACGGGCTTCTGGTGTGGTGGTCAGCGGACTGAGCATCGCCATGGTCGGCGGAGGTCCGGCCGGCGCGTTCCTCAGCCACTTCACCGGCTGGCAGGGCGGGTTCTGGGCGGTGGTCGCTCTCACCGTCCTCGGCGCGGTGGCAACGGCCGTCCTCATTCCCGCAACCCGGGCGGCCCGGGAACCCAGCGTGAGCCGCGAGCTGCGCACGATGCGACAGCCACAGCTGTGGGTGGTGTACGCCGCGACGCTGCTGAGCACCGCCGCGTACATGATCTCGTACAACTACCTGGCGGCATTCCTCACGGACATCACCGGAGTCGACTCCGTGTGGGTGCCGCCGATCCTCGTCCTGTTCGGCATCGGCGCCTTCATCGGCCTGTCCATCGGCGGCCGGATCGCCGACGGGCGTCCCCACCACGCACTCCTCACCGGAGCCGGCGGCATCCTCGTCACGTCGGTGCTGCTCGCGGTCCTCGCCGACTACGCGATCGCCGTCATCGTCCTGGTGCTGCTCCTGGGCGTCGCCGGATTCGTGCTCAACCCGGCCGTCTACGGACGAGTGTTCACCGTGGCGGCCGACGCGCCGACGCTCGCCGGAGCCACCGCCGTCTCCATGTTCCAGCTCGGCATCAGCCTGGTCCCGGTCCTCGCGGGCGTCGCCCTCGGCGCCGGTGCCGGACTGACCTACATCCCCTGGCTGGGCGCCTGCCTGGCCGTACTCACCATCCCAGTCGTCCTGATCGAGCGGACGATGGCCCGCAGTCGGGCGCGGAGCCCGCGGACGAGCGAGAACTGACCTCGCCCGTCCGCTCCAGGGCCCGCGTCCCCCGTACCCATCCATCGACGGGGCGACCACGACCGGGACTGCCGGGCCGACCTCCGCGCCAGCAGCCACCTGGGAGGAGCTGGTCCAGGACCTACCGGAGCAGCCGAGGCCGGGGAGGCCGCCGATGCGAGAGAACGTTTCCCGTATCAGCTCGGCAAGGTCGTCGGCGGTGGCCCCGTCATCAACGGCGCCATCGCCGTGCGCGGCCGGTGCCTCGGCGCCTCTGATCTGTCCCGCGCGCGGCCGACCGTGCCGGGGCGGACCACGCGTGTTCCGAAAACAGCATCAGCGGTTGCTACTTCGGGAACAGATCAGTCTAATGACGGCGTGGAACAGTCACCGAGGATCTCCCAGGCCCTGTCCGCTGTCGGTGCCCGGCTCAAACGGGTGCGCACCGTTCGTGGTGTCACTCTCGCCGCGCTGGCAGAGGCCACCGGCATCTCCAAGAGCACACTGTCGCGTCTGGAAACGGGACAGCGCCGCCCCAGCCTCGAACTGCTGTTGCCCATCGCCGAGGCCCACCAGGTGCCCCTGGACGAATTGGTCGGCGCCCCGGAGGTGGGCGATCCGCGAGTCCGGCTCAAGTCGCACGCGGTGAACGGCAACACCGTGCTGCCGCTGACCCGGCAGCCCGGACCGCTGCAGAGCTACAAGATGATCCTCCCGGCGGACCGCTCCACCCCTGAGCTGTGCACCCACGAGGGCTACGAGTGGCTGTATGTGCTTTCCGGACGGCTGCGGCTCGTCCTGGCGGAACACGATCTGGTCCTGGACCCCGGTGAGGTGGCCGAGTTCGAGACCCGGCTGCCGCACTGGTTCGGCAGCACGGGGGAGGGGCCGGTGGAGGTCCTCAGCGTCTTCGGCCGCCAGGGCGAGCGGATGCACGTACGCGCCCGCCCGACACGCCGAACCCCCGCCTCCGGTACGTGAGTCCGGGGGCGCCGTCGATCTCGGCAACCCGGACGGGGAGCCGCATCTGGCGTGAACACCTTGGGTGATCGATCACGATGCGTCCACCGCCCCCCCCTTACGGCAAAAGGATCTGCCCGTAGCGGCGCCATGCGTTGGCGTCGGCGCCTAGCCGCCCGCGCAGGATCGGGGGGAGGGGAGGCAGGTGGGTGGCGCAGCCTTCGATGCCGAGCGGGTGGCAGCCGACGGCATCGTGCCTGAAGGGACCACGGTTCAGGTGGGAGGCCCCGTCTGGGCTCCTGCCGTGGACCGTCGCGAAGGTGCTGAGGCTGCCCGAGGACCGCACGACGCGGTACGAGCCGCTGGGGGAGTCCCTGGTGGCCCTCGCCGAAACCAGTCCCACATCCATACACCGTTCGGTGTCGACAGTGACCCTGGTGGACTCACCCTGCAGTAACACACAGCGCGGCACCTGCCCCAGGCGCAAAGGCCGCACCCGCGGTCCGGTGTTCGTCAGCCGCCGACGACCCGGCGGCCAGGCCCGCGCTCTCCACGATCGGCACACCGCCAGGGGAAGCGGGTGACCAGAGCGATCGCGCAAGGCCCTGTGCCCGTTCGCCGTCCCGCCAACGAGCAGGCGATGGCCCTCGTCGGTCGGCACGAATCCTGGCGCGCTCCCCGGTTCCCCGACGCTCTGTGCCGAGGCCAGGAGTGTGCTCGAGCGCTCGCATTCGGGCCAACCTGGGCACGTTTGTTCGCCAGCATGCAACTGCTTGGGGCTATCCGGGGATGGCACCAGGACCGACGCCGGTCAGGTCACGGCTTACGTCCCACAACCGCGCCGCAACGGCGGTGTCGGCAAGGTGGTTCCACACCGGTTCAGGTCGGGGCTCGCCGCGCAGGCCGAAGACGCGCGGTCCCCACACTTGGCCCCCGAGTACGGCCGGATCGAGTACCGCCCGGACTGCGGGCCAGGCGCCGGCGTGCTTGCCCTGGAGGAGGAGTGCTGCAGGTGCCGCGCTCAGCCGTGCGCGGGTTGCCCGTACATGGATCGGCGGCCGTGAGGGGGTGAGGGAGTCCAGGGCGCCGCCGGGATGGACCACCACGCTCGCCACTGTGCTGCCGACAGCGCGCAGGCGGCGGGCGAGTTCGATGCCGAAGTGCATCTGTGCCAGCTTGGAGCGTCCGTAGGTGCGCTTGGGCTGGTAGCCCTTCCGGGACTGCAGGTCGTCCAGGTCGAGCCGCTCGGACTTCGCCGCGAAGCTGCCCACGGTCACGACGCGGGCCGCGGGCGCGGCCGACAGCAGCGGCATCAGCCACGAGGTCAACGCGAAGTGCCCAAGGTGGTTCGTGCCGAACATCAGCTCGTGACCGTCCCTGGTTTCTCTGCGTGGCGGGTCGTCGAGCGCGATGCCGGCGTTGTGGACCACCGCGTCAGGCACTCCACCCCCAGTGACTCCACCACTGACTCCAGCGACGAGAGGTCGGCGAGGTCCAGCCGAACGGCGCGCACCCGCGCACCGGCGACACGTGCACGTATCGAAGCGGTGGCGTCCTCGGCCTTCGCGGGATTCCGGCTGCCGAGTACGACGGTTGCTCCGGTCGCCGACAACTGCTCCGCGACGAAGCAGCCGATGCCGGCGTTGCCGCCGGTGACCAGGAAGACGCGGCCATCGGCACGCGGCAGCCGGTGGACACTCCAAGGCGGGGTGGGGGATGCGGACGACACGGTGACGGGAACTCCTTTGCCTGCGCCCAAGGTTGCTGCTTCATGCGGGCAATCCGACATCCACCGTTCCAACCGCTACCGACACAGCGCCTATCGATCGCCGGCAGTCCCGCCAGACGGCCGACATCCCACCGACATGGTGCTGGCCTTATGGTTCGCTGCCGCCGGTACTGGTCGGGTTCTGCTTGACCTACGATGACGCGGTGAAGTTCGTGATGGTGCCGGGTGGCTGGCAAGGCGGATGGGCGTTCGACTCGGTGGCCGCCGAGCTGCGCCGCGAGGGCCTGGTCGCCGAGGGGGTGGTCGACGACATCAGCCATGAGGGCCTTCGGGTCCTGCTCCGCGAGGAGGGCGTGTCGTTTCAACGGATAAAGACCTGGAAGACCTCCCGCGACCCCGACTCCTCGGCCAAGAAGGCCCGCGTCGAGCACCTCCTCGCGAACGCCGACAGCGAGGTCATCCCCGGGGAAGGCGAGCCCAATGTCATCCTCTGCCTGGACGAGTTCGGCCCGCTCAATTTCCAGCCCCGCCCCGGCCGACAGTGGACCGAGCGTGGCGGGCGGCACAAAGGACACCCGGGTCGGCGACTGGGCCGCGGCCAACACTGTCGAGTTCGCCTACACGCCGACCAACAGTTCGTGGCTGAACCGCATCGAGGCCCAGTTCACCGCCCTGCGCTACTTCGCGCTGGACGGCACCGACCGTGCCAGCCACAAGGAGCAGGGCAGCATGATCCGTCGCTACATCATCTGGCGGAACAAGCACGCCGCCGACGAACGGCTCCGCAAGGCCGTGAACAGGGCGAACGTTGCCTGATGCGACACTATTTGCGGTCTGGAACTTGAAGGCGACCGCGTCGATCGCCTCCCGGTGATCACGCCGACGTCCACCCCGCTTCGGCGTCCGGTCGGAAGCGGTGGCGCAATTCGCGCCTACTACACATCGGTTGACGCACACCCGGACTAACGACCGGCTGATCCAAACGAAGCTGCTATTCGCGGCCACTGGTGGTCCGCGAGCTCCGTCGCCGGTTCCTCTTCTCGGCACGACGCACCAGCTCGCTCACAGCGAGCGTCACGCTCGCCACACCGCGGACCCAACGGGGCCCGCCTCGCCCCGCCCACACCACACATGCACACCCGCCGATGGCGAGCACCAAGACGCCGAGCAGCACCAGATTGATCATGATCTCCACCCCTGTGTTCGTTTGTACGGTCCTGCCGATTGTCTCAAGCCCAGGGATGGGCATCGGGACGTGCCAGATACCCGGAATGCTGACGCTGGACGCTGGCCGAAGCGGTTCCCTTCGTGATGAAGCCGGTGTCATCGACGACCGACACACCGTCTGGGCAACCAAGGTGCTCTGCGACGTAGTGCTGCACGTCATCGCGGACCGCGTCGGCGTCCCAGGGCGCACCGTTCAGGAAATACTGGAAACCGGTGGGCCCCACGGTGACCTGCGTACTCGGCGAGCTGCCAGCCGTTCTTTCGCGCCACCGGCGCCGGCAGTCCCCGCACGTAGTCACGCATCCGCCACCGCAGATCCACCCGTGAGAACCGGCCCGCCATCCCCGCGGACACCGACTCCAACTCAGCCGCCCACACGCCGGCCTCATCCATCCCCACCATGTGCTGGACAACGAAACCGACCAGCTCAGGCCACGATTTCTGACTGGAGTACCAGGCGAGTAACTCGCCCTGCACGACCACCGTCTGTTGGAAGGGCAACACCTTTGCTTCATCTGTGGAGGTCGTCTTCGCCATGACTGCCCGTCTACCCGGCTATTTGCGGTTGGTCGGCGGAGGCGACCATGTCCTTGGGGTCTTTGCCGGGGGCGAGGAAGATCGGGATGATGATCCGCGCCGTTTTCACGCTGTGAGGCGTGTTCGGAGGGCGGCGGTCTCACGTGGCTGGGCCGCGCCGAGGAAGCCGAGGCTGAAGCCCGCCGGGCGTACACGGTCGGACAGAACCGCCGCTGGTACCAGCACAGCCCGACTGGCACGGACGCCGTTGCCGCCGCGACGCAAGCTGCCGACGCTGGGCAGCGCGCTGCCGAGCATCTGGTGATGATGCGGCTGGAGCAGTTGCGCGAGCAGATGGAGGCTGTCGCGGTGGCCCTGGGCGGAACGGCTGCCCGAGCTCGCCGTGCGCCCGCTGGTCAGTGATGTCCCGGGGCGGTGATCGCGTGAGCGGCGAGCACTTGGCCTGCCAGCACTTGCGAGTTCGTGACCGGCTCATCTCCGCTTGCGCGGAGACCACTGCTGGGCGTCCCGTCCAGTGGGCGACAAGTTCGGCTCACCTCCGCTTGGGTGGAGGTGAGCTGTGGTCCTCATATTCTCTTCGGGGTATTAAGAAGTGCTCTCTGCGCAGGCGGTAGTGGGCGTCAGCCGGGTGATCCGGGCATGGCCGCGGCCGCGGTGCTGCGCATCGCGTACGCCCGAGCCATCCCCGACCTCTGTCCCTGGTGGCCACGTGGACCGCAGCTCCCTCGAGCGCGAGGCCGACGATAGATACGAGCATCACCGGGGCACCGCCGAAGGAGAGGGTCAGCGTCTCAGCGCTCGGTCGAGTCGGCAGGTATCGCAGATCGCGGCCTTCCGGTTGGCGCAGGGTTCGGCTGCCTGCTGGGTGGTGATGCGTGGGTGGCTGTCCCGGGCCTGCCAGCAGTTGCGACGGTGCAGGCGGCGGGAGGGGGAGTCCTCGCTGTACTGGTGGATTTTCTGCAGTACCCGCTGGCGGCCTGCCACCGCTCCCTCCGTCGGCAGGGTCGAGTAGTCCTCACCCGGGATGGGCGTGATTTGTTCGGCCTGGACGACCAGATTGTGCAGGCGGTCGTTGACGACTACGCCCGCTCCGTCGGGCGCGGCCGGGTGATGACCGCCGACCTGCGCGCCCTGTGCCCGCGCGAGACCGAGGACCGGGCCGTGCTGCGCCCGCTGACCCGCAACCGGTCCGTGGCACCGTACGAGCGGGCCCGCCTCGCAGCCGGTGCCCTGGCCGCCCGGTTCGTGCCGTGCGGCATGCGGGGGTTCTCGCCCCGGCCGTACGCCGTCTCCGTGACAGTCGCTTCGAGGTCGCACCCGCGGCCGTTCCGCTCCGGTCTGGAGGACGGCCGCCTCCTGGAGCCGGAGACCGGTGTCGACACGGTGGAGCAGACCCGCCGGACCTTTGAAGCCGCCGTGAAGTTGGCCGCCAAGCTCCAGGACGGCTAGCGGGAGCGCGCCGTCGCCCGTGGCCCCTGGCCGCAGCACGTCCCGGTGACGGCCCAGCCGTATGCCCGGCCGTCGCGCACCCAGCGGCCCGGCACCCAGCACACGCCGGGCCGGACCACAGGAGGAGTCGTGTGTGTGCCCCGGGAGAACGCCCCAACCTCGCCCACGCGCCCAGGCGCTCACGCGGGCCGCGAGAGGGTGGCCGCCGTGCTCGATGAGGCCCAGGAGCCCGAGTCTGATGAGTGCCTGGGGCGGCAGCCGGTGCGGAAGCGGTCCCGGGAGCTGAAGGCGAAGGTGGCAGAGTGAGAGGAGCTGTGCAGGCAGTGGCGGCGGTTCCAGGACGCGGACGGTGTCGATTCGCCGCCGGGTGGTCGCGTCGGTCCCGGTCCCGGGAGAACTGGATCGGCATTGCCGCCGCGCGCCGGGATGCCCGCGTCTTGTCCCGGGGGCGGTAGTCCACCGCCTGGCTGTGGTGACGATGGCGGGTATCGTGCGCGGAGTGGTGGTATCGGCGGCTGTGGGTCACTGTGTGGGCTGGTTCACGCGGATGAGTGTCTGCTGGCCGTTGGCGACGAGTTTCCTCTGACCGCCGTTCTGGAGGCCGAATACCTCCAGTCGGCAGACGGTCAGGGTGCGGCCGGATTTCAGGACGGTTCCGATTGCCTCGAGGTGCTCACCGAGGGCGGGGGTGAGGAGGTTGATCTTGTACTCGACTGTGAGGACGTCGGTGTCCTCGGGGAACAGGGTGTGGCCGGCGTAGCCGCCGGCGGTGTCCGCGATGGCGCTGGTGGCGCCGGCGTGGAAGTAGCCGTGCTGCTGGGTGACTTCGGGGCGGGCTGGGAGCACGATGTGCACACAGCCGGGTCCGATGTGGGTTATGCGTGCACCGAGGTGCGCCATCAGCCCCTGCCGGTCGAAGCTGGCCTGGATCCGCTTCTGCACCGCAGGGCTTGCCTGTTCCTGCTGGGCCTGGTCTTCCACTTGCTCTCCTTCGTACGGACGGGGCGGGGCGGGAAGGCCGCCGGTGACGATCATCACGGCGGGATCGGGATGACGCCAGAGTGATGTGCATACCGCCCTGGGCCAGGGCATTGAGGACTTCGGCGAACAGGTCGTACGGCTGGCTGTCCCATTCCAGGGTGCGGGGCGCCGCGATCGCGTGCGGTCGCGGTGTCCCGCCAGAGCAGAGTGGCGGGGGCGGTGTAGCAGAAGGCGCCGCGCAGGCAGCCGTCGACGGGTGCCAGGCAGTCGCTGAAATCCTGCCTGAGTCCGCGCCGGTGGCCCACACAGCGGGACGATGACCGAGCTGGCCAGCAGGCCGGAGAATCAGAGCACACCGTGCCCGCACTCCACCGACCCGCCCCTTCCCACCGACCCGCCCGTCCGCGGTGGAGCTCCCCCTTCGCGGCTCGCCCCGACCGCGCGCACCGCGTCGGCTGCTGAGCAAGCCCCGGTGAGTACCGGACAGGGGACGGATCTGAGAGCCCACACCCTCAGCCGCCCGGAACATCTGCTGCGCCTGCTCCAGAGCCGTGCCGTACGTCTTGGCCCGCGCCCCACTGCTCGCTCTACCCGGCCGGCTGGAACGACTGGCCCGCAGCCTCTCCCATGCCTCAAGAGGTCGATCGGCATGCACATGGCGGGACGCTGTCCAACTGCTGATGACCTCGGAGGGTCTTCCCGGCGGGCAGCCGGATCGAGGTGTCCGACCGCGGCCCGTCGGCTGGCCGTGTGGACCCGCGAGTGCAGCGCACGCGCTCGGCTGTGCAACACCGGCTCTGCATCACGCCAGTGTGTTGCATCCCTGACCTGGGCAAACACAGGCCAACGGTCGGTCTGGACCCGCGCTGCAGTCCGTGTTGCACCGCCGTCCGGTGCCGGAAGGCCCGACGAAGGCCCCCCGGGGGGGTCACGACGTCCCGGGGCCTCCACTTCGCTGACCTCCCCGCTCAGCGACGGGCGAGGCGGCGTGTCACGCCCATGCCATGCCGGGATCTCGTACCGCGCCGACCAGAACAGCGAGCAGACCCTCCCGCACCGTGCCGACGTCACCGTGACCCAGTCCAGCGGCAAGGTCACCCACCGCGAACTCGTCTTGGACGACGGCGCCGGCGGCCAGACCCGCACCTTCCGCTTCGACGACGTCACCAAGGTCCGTTTCACCGTCGAGTCCGCCTACCGCACCTCCGCGACCAAGCAAGTCGCCTTAGCCGAGATCGAGTTTTTCGGCCCGTCGCACTCCGGCGACAACTGATCCCTGCCGCCTCCCGAAGCGCACCCGGGATGCCTCCGGTTGTGTGGAGGCGGTTCGTGTATTGGCGCCCTTTCGTGATCCGTATTCCGCGGGGCGGTGCACTCACTGCGGTCCGGACCGGAGCTTCCAGGTGATCGCCTTGGTCATCTGCCGGTGTTCATGCCGCCGTCGACCCTGCCTTGGTGTCCGGTCAGGCAACAACTGCTCTGTCCGCGCCCGCTGTGTGTCAGTCAACGACATGGGCGGACCGGCGATCCGGTGATCGGAAGGGAACGTCCTGGATGTGCTGTCCGATGGTGTTGTCGGCGGCCCGGGTTGTCCTCAGCTCTGGAGGGTTCGCGGCGTGGAAATTGCAGGCTTCGGGCTGGGGTGGGTGAAGAGGTCCCCTGAAAGAGTGGTACTGGTGGGAGGGTGTGGGAGGGTGTTTCACAGGGGTCGGTATTTTCTGGTCATTGTTGATCAGGATTGGTGGTTTCGTGGCGGCCCTTAGCTGTTTGCTGGGTGTGGATCGACCGTTGCGGGTGTCTGGTTCCGGGGGTCTCGGGAGTTCCCGCTTCCGTTTTCACGATGGTCAGTTCGTGTTGTTGTCTGTGTGGTGGCGCTAAGGGTTGTCCCGTTGGTGATCTTGCCGTGTGATGATCTTGGTCGTGTCTGGTGTGATCACGGCGTCGGAGCCGTCTTGGATAGCCCTGCTCACCGGGCTGAGTTCTCGCGCCTTCGGGAAGCTGGTGACCCAGCTGCGCTGTGAAGGCGTCGACGCCCCGGGTAAGGGGCGACCGTGGAAGCTGGCCCTGGAAGACTGCGTGCTGCTGGTGGCCGCCTACTGGCGAATGAACCTCACGCTACGCCAACTCGCCTCGCTGTTCGGGGTGTCGAAGTCGACGGCCGACCGTGTCATCGATGACCTCGGCCCCGAACTCGCCCTGCATCCGCGCAAGCGGTTTGCGAAGGACTCGGTGCTGATCGTGGACGGAACCCTGGTGCCTACCCGCGACCGCAACGTCGCCGAGCAGTCCAAGAACTATCGGTACTCCACGAACCACCAGGTGGTCATCGACGCGGATACCCGCCTGGTGGTCGTGGTGGGCCGGCCGCTGCAGGGCAACCGCAACGACTGTCGCGCCTGGAGCGAGTCCGGTGCCAAGGCCGCGGTCGGCAAGACCACCACGATCGCCGACGGCGGCTATCCGGGCATCGGACTGGTGATGCCTCACCGCCGCCGCCCCGGCGAAGAACTCACCGACTGGCAACAGGCCCACAAGCAGGTCCCACAAGCAGGTCCGTGCGCGCGTCGAGCACGTCTTTGCCCGCATGAAGACCTGGAAGATCCTTCGCGGCTGTCGGTTGAAAGGAGACGGAGTCCACCACGCGATGCTTGAGATCGCCCGCCTGCGCAATCTTGCCTTCGCCGGATAGCAGCTCAAGCATCACCCTGGACGCGGGCATGGAGGTGCGTGTCGTGCCAGCCGTCCGGTTGCGGATGCGCGCCTCGTCGGGTGCCCTCCAGTGCGAAGCCGGACTTGATGGTCACCCGGCAGGAGGCTTCGTTACCGGCGGAGTGCGCGAGTTCGAGACGGTGGAAACCTGCTTCGTCCAACGCCCAGGTGGCCGAAGCGGTCAGGGCACGCGGGGCGAGACCGATTCCGCGTGCGTTGGGAAGGACCCAGTACGCACACTCGGCAAGGCCGTGGACAAGGTCCATCCGGCGAAGGGCCATCCGCCCGGGACCTTGCTGCCGTCGGCCCGTGTGATTGCCCGCTGAGGGGCCTGCTCTTGCTGTCAGGACTGGTGGGAGGCGGCGGTCCACGCCTGGGCTTCCTCACCGGACAAGGAAAGGCGAGCCAGCTTATGATCATGCTCCTGAAGCGGGTGTTGCAGGTGCGAATCCTGCCGGGGGCAGCAGCCGAAACGCCCCGGACCGATCGTGGTCAGGGGCGATTGGCATCCATTTCTGACATCGGGGAGCCGACTCCCGGTTCTCTCCTGGTCTGAGCTGCTGCCGGTCAGCCGTCTGATCAGGCCGAAGCAGCGGGCACGGGGTGATCAGCCGAAGAGCTGGGAACCGAGTGGGTGTTGCCGGTCGAAGCCGGGGAGGATCAGGAATGTCGCGCTGGCGGTTGTGGTGGTGAATTGCAGCAGTGCGTCGGAGGTGTCCATGTGGGTGAGGGTGGCGGTGAAGGTCCGCAGGGCGTTCTGGAAGCTGATGAAGAGCAGGCCGGGGGCGGGGTCGTCGGTGCTGTAGGAGCGGCGGAGCATGAGGCCGGCGCCGACCACGGTGGGGTTCGCCCTGCGTACGTGGGCGTCCGCGGGCACGAGGTAGCGTCCGTCCGGTGTCTTGGCGCCGAGTTGCGGGCCCGAGGCGACGGGGCCGCCGGAGAGGGGGACGCCGCTGGCCCGGCGCCGCCCGAAGACCGCTTCCTGTTCGGCTACGGACAGGGCGGCGAACCGGGGCAGGTCGAGTTCGATGCGCCGCAGTACGGCAAGGGTGCCGCCGGCGACCGCGGGGGGCCCGGCCAGCCACAGGTCGCGTTGTTGTTCGGCGGTGGTGTGCGGGCCCACGATGCCGTCGATGAAACCGAGCGGGTTTCGTGGCGCGGTGTGGCCGTTGCCGATGGGCACGTTCGCACCGCGGCGTGCGGACTGTCGCCAGCGTTCGTGGATACGGTCACCGGCCTGGTCCA
>NZ_JBWKKP010000023.1:0-134890 GCF_056431485.1 Streptomyces sp. NPDC045899 | reverse complement strand
CCCCCCCCCCCCCCCCCCCCCCTCCCCCCCCCCCCCCCCCCCCCCCCCCCCCCCCCCCCCCCCCCCCCCCCCCCCCCCCCCCCCCCCCCCCCCCCACCGGCCGCGGCGGGGCACCGGTGGCGGTCCGCCCTCCGGCCGGGACCCGGCCGCACGGCGCCTTCCGGGTCCGTCCCGCTCCCCGGGCGGTGGGACGGACCACCGCTCATGTCGAGACGGCCGATCGGGCGGCGGGCGCCCGCTCCCGGGCCACGGCCGCCGGAGCCGGGGCCGCCGCCGACGCGGGGGCGGGAGCCGCCACCGGGGCCGGGGCGGGGGAGTGGACCGGCGGGGCCTGGACGGGAGCCGGGGCCGGAGTGCCGACCGGGCTCTGGACCGGCTGGGTGAGATCGACGCCCCGCGGCGGCGCCGTACGCCCCGCGCCGTACGCCGCGAACGGGGACTTGGCGGTGGTGGCGGGCTGCGGTACGGCGAGGGTGAACCAGACGACCTTGCCGCCGCCGTCGTCCCGCGCGTGCATGCCCCAGCTCTGGCTGACCGCGGCGACCAGGGCCAGCCCCCTGCCGTGGGTGGAGACCGGGTCATGGGCGCGGAGGCGGGGCAGCCGGGGGTCCTGGTCGCGGACCGAGACGGTGAGCCGGTCCAGCATCAGGACGATCTCCACCGCGCAACTCTTGTCCGGTTCGGCGTGCCGGTGCACGTTGGTCAGCAGCTCGGTGACACCGAGCGCGGCCGGGTCGATGAGCGGATCCAGATGCCAGTAGCGCAGTTGCGCCGACACGATTCTGCGGACCTGACCGATCCGCGACGGCAGGGCTTGCAGCTCCACCGTGCAATGCCTGCTAGGACGACTGATCACGGCTGCGACTCCCTGAAAGAAGTTGGGGCTAGCCTGATTCAGGTGCGGGCGACGAACACGTTCAGCAGTGGTGGCTGCTGGGCGCGACCGGGGAGCCGGTTCTCAGCGTCACCGCTTGTTGACCCTCAGTGATACTGATACTCGTCCAGGGTCGGCCCCCTCGCGCGCATGCGCAACTCGGCCGGTTCACTTCCCCCGGCCGTGCCCCCGGGCGGACCGCACCGCGTCCAGGAAGCGGCTGGCGGCCGCGGGGCCGGTGCATTTGGCGGCGGCGTCCTGCTCGCCGAGGGTGAGGCGGTAACGGGTGCCGTTCACGGTGGCCATGGCCTGGTCGCCGTCCACGAACCACGGCTTGCTCGCGCGGACCGACTGGACCGGGGCGCTGTCGATCTCGCTGCCGTAACTGGTCAGCAGCTGGAGCCTGCCGTCCTTGATCAGGACCTGCCCGGCACGGGTCACCGAACGGAGGAACCGCTCGATCCGCACCCCTCTGGCATTGAACTCCGTATCGGCCATGACGACCGCCTCCCCGGTGGCTCCCGCCGGCACGCGTGCCGCTGCCTCTCATTCTCCCTGCTGCGCAGTGTGCCCGTGACGAGCCCGGCGCACCAGGGCGCACCAGGGTCCACTTAGGATCGAAACGGCCCGATCGTGCGACCCGGGCCGGGCACGAGTACGAGGAGCGACGTGGACAGCACGACACGGGGGGTCAGCGACCGGGGGGTCATCGACACGGTGGACGTGGACCGCAGCGACCCCGGCTACCGGGAGTGGCTCAAGGAGGCCGTCCGCAGGGTGCAGGCCGACGCCCAGCGCTCCGCCGACACCCATCTGCTGAGCTTCCCGCTGCCCGAGCGGTGGGGGATCGACCTCTATCTGAAGGACGAGTCCACCCACCCCACCGGCAGCCTCAAGCACCGGCTGGCCCGTTCGCTCTTCCTGTACGGGCTGTGCAACGGCTGGATCCGGCCGGACAAGCCGGTGATCGAGGCGTCCAGCGGCTCCACCGCCGTGTCCGAGGCGTACTTCGCCAAGCTGATCGGGGTGCCCTTCATCGCGGTGATGCCGCGCACGACCAGCCCGGAGAAGTGCCGACTGATCGAATTCCATGGCGGCCGATGCCATTTCGTGGACGACCCGCGGACGATGTACGAGGCGTCCGCCGCGCTCGCGGCGGAGACCGGCGGCCACTACATGGACCAGTTCACCTACGCCGAGCGCGCCACGGACTGGCGCGGCAACAACAACATCGCCGAGTCGGTCTACCATCAGCTGCGGCTGGAGCGCTATCCGGAACCGGCCTGGGTGGTGGCCACCGCGGGCACCGGCGGCACCTCGGCCACCATCGCGCGCTACGTCCACTACATGGGGTACGACACCCGGGTGTGCGTCGCCGATCCGGAGAACTCCTGCTTCTTCGACGGCTGGGTGCACCATGACGACCGGGCGTCCAGCGAGCGCGGCTCGCGGATCGAGGGCATCGGCCGCCCCCGGATGGAGCCCAGCTTCGTCCCCGGCGCGATCGACCGGATGATGAAGGTCCCGGACGCGGCGAGCGTCGCTGCGGTGCGCGCGCTGGAAGGCGCCATCGGGCGCAAGGCGGGCGGTTCGACCGGGACCGGGCTGTGGAGCGCGCTGCGGATCGTCGCGGAGATGGTCGAGGCCGGGCGCACCGGCAGTGTGGTGACGCTGCTGTGCGACCCGGGCGACCGCTATCTCGACAAGTACTACTCGGACCGGTGGCTGGCGGAACAGGGTCTCGACATCGCGCCCTACGCGAGGACGATCGACACCTTCCTCGGCACCGGCCGCTGGTCCGGCTGAGCGCTCCGCGGGATCCGGGCCCGGCCGCCGCTATCCCCCGGCCAGGAGGTGGTCCAGGTTGCGGACCGCCGTGCGGAAGGCCCGCCCCAGCCCCGGGCGGGCCAGCCGCGCGGTGAGGTGCACCGGCAGCGGGGCGTCCAGCGCGAAGACATAGCGCACCAGCGTGCCGTCGTCGGAGGGGGCCAGGGTCCATTCCTCCAGCAGCGCCCGCAGCCCCGGGGCGTTCGTCTCGTCGATGCGGTAGGCGTAGCGCTCACCGGGTTCCGCGGTCATCACCGTCTCGCGGAAACGGACCCCGCCCCGGAGGCGGATCTCGCGGCCCTTGCCGCCGTCGGTGGTGCGTGCCGAGCTCACCTCGCGGAACCACCGCGGCCAGCCCTCGGTGTCGGCCAGGGCCGTGAACACCGACCCGGGCGGGGCCTGGGCCTCGGCGACGAAGACCATCCGCAGCGGGGCGGTCTCGGCGTACTCGAGCCCGACGGGACGTAGCCGGTGTGTCATGCGCACACCATAACTGCCGTCCCGTCAGATGTCTGCGGTCCCGGTTGCCTCGCCCGCCACCACCAGCTCCGGCAGATACTCGGCGATCTCCGCGCGCGCGTCCTCCGGCAGCCCCGGGTCCGTCACCAGCGCGTCCACCTGGTCCAGCGTGGCGAACGAACTCAGTCCCACCATGCCCCACTTGGTGTGGTCGGCGACCACCACCACCCGCCGCGCGGCCCGGACGAAGTGCCGGTTGGTCTCCGCCTCGGCCAGGTTCGGCGTGGACAGCCCGGCCTCCACCGATATGCCGTGCACGCTCAGGAACAGCAGATCGAAGTGGAGGGAACGCACCGCGGCGTCCGCCACCGGCCCCACCAGGGTGTCCGAAGGCGTCCGCACCCCGCCGGTGAGCACCACCGTGGCCGCTCCCGGGCGCGGCCCGCCCCCGGCCGTCGCGGAGCGCTGGGCGTTGTAGAAGACATCGGCGACCCGCACCGAGTTGGTCACCACGGTCAGATCCGGGACGTCCAGCAACTGGTGCGCCAGCGCGAAGGCCGTGGTGCCCCCGGCGAGCCCGATCGCGGTGCCCGGGGTGGCCATCGCGGCCGCCGCCTTGGCGATGTCCTCCTTGGCGCTCAGCTCCAGACCCGATTTGGCCTCGAACCCCGGCTCGTAGGTGCTCGCCTCGGCGACCGGCACGGCACCGCCGTGCACCTTCTCCACCACGCCCAGCCGGGCGAGCGCGTCAAGATCGCGACGGACCGTCATATCCGAGACGTTGAGCCTGCGCGTCAGTTCATTGACCCGCACCCCACCCCGCCGGCGCACCTCGTCAAGGATCAAGGCGCGGCGCTGCTCCGCGAGGAGGTTCTGGTTGTCGCTCACCCTGCCTCGTCTCCTTCCGCTCGGCGCCCACGGCCCGCGGCCTCATCTTCGCACGTGCCGGGGACACCCGATCACCGGAGCGTATGAGCATTACGATTTCGCCACGCCCGGCCCGTCAGGGTCCGGCCCGCTGACCGCTGGGAACAATCCTGAGGGGGAACGACGGCACCACACCGGTAGCGACCACACCGGGATCGGGGGACACGGTGGCATCGACCGTGGGCAGCGGCGCGGCGGACATGACGGACACGGCAGGCGCGACAGCCGAGGCGGGCGGGCCGGGCACGGCCGGGGTTCCGGCCGCGGTACCGGAAGGAGACCGCGCGGTGCGCGCCGCGGGACCGCCGCCGGATCTGGAACTGCTGGTCCACGGCGTCGGCGGCGCCACCCCCCAGGAGATGCTGGGCGATCCGCGCACCGTCCGGGTCACCGGCGACGAGACCGCCGGGGTGTACCGCAGGACCGATGAGGCCGACGCCGAGACGCGCCCCCGGGAGGACCGCGAGAGCCCGGTCCGCGAGGCGTACGTCTGGTCCAATCTGACCTCCGGCAACAGCTCCCGCGCCCTGTGGCTGCTGTTACTGCCCTTCATGGTCGCCAACCTGGTCCACTGGATGCGCCCCGCGGCCGACCGGAGCGAGCGGACCGTGCGCGGCTACGGACTGCTGGTGCGGCTGGTCGCGCTCAGCCTCACCGTCACGCTGATCGCCGGGGCCTGTGAGGTGGCCCTGGACCTGGTCGCCTGGCAGTGCGCGGGCGCCGACGCCTGCGCCGGGGAGAAGTCCTGGCTCGGCTTCATGGCGCCCGGGAACCACGGCTGGTGGAGCCAGCCCGGCCGCCGGATCGCGCTCGCCGCCGTGCTCCCCACCGCGCTCACCGGGCTGCTGTGGTACCTGTCCAACCGGACCTGGAGCGCCTACGAGTCGCAGTCCCCGCTGGAGCGCCCGGTCGACGAGTGCGCCCCCGAGGCGGGCAACCGCCCCGGGCTGTGCCTGCCCGGCTTCTGGTACGGCCGCCGCATCGTCGCCCGGCTGCGCGCCGCGCACACCGCCGCGGGGTTCCTCACCATCGCCGCCGCGGTGACCACCGCCGCCGCCACCCAGGACCGCAGGCCCGGCGGCAGCACTCCGCTGGACGCCGCGGGCTGGGCGCTGCTGGTCCTGCTGGCCGCGGTAGCCGTCGCCGTGGTGTTCGTGGTGTGCCACCGCGGCCGCAGCGAGACCAGGGTCGACGGCACACTCGACAAGATCACCATCACCGCGCTGCCCGGCACCGCGCTCGGGGTGCTCGTGCTCTCCGTCCTGCACGCCGCGTGGTCCCGCCCCGAATGGGTCTCGCACGGGAAGCTGCCCGGCAACCAGACCTTCTGCGTCCTGGCGATCGCACAGGGCGTGCTCATCCTGATGATCGCGGGCTGTTCGCTCATGCTCTACCGGGCCGCGCCCGCCGGCCGCACCCCGCTGTACGGGCTCGCCGGGCCCGCCGTCGCCACCCTCGCCTGCGGACTCGGCGCGGTGCTGGCCGGAGGTGTCGCCCAGCGGATCGCCGACTGGCTGGACGGCGGCGCCACTCCGGGCATGGGCGAGCGGCCCGAAGTCGCCCCGCCCCTCCTGCTGTCCTGGCTGGCCACCGCCATACCGCTGCTGCTGCTCGCGCTGCTCCTGCTGGTGCTGGTCTTCGCCGTCCGGGTCTGGCGGCTGCGTGCCCGGCTGCTGGGGACGATCATGGACGGCTATCCGGGGGAGCGGCCCGACGGGGTGCGCACCCGCCGGATCGCCGGGACCATCGCCCGCGCCGGGGTCACCGACTCCGCACCCTGGATCGTCGGCCCGATCGCCCTGTGCACCCTGCTGGCCGGGGGGCTCGCGGTCACCGGGGCCTGGGCCACCGGCCAGGTCCCCGGACGGGCGGCCGACGGTACCCCCGGCCTGGTGGACGCCGCCGCACAGACCTGCCAGGCGATCGGCTCCTGGCTGATGGGGCTGGCCTTCCTGATGCTGGTCACCTGGGCCCGCCGCGCCTACCGCAGCCCCTCGGCCCGACGCACCATCGGCATCCTGTGGGACGTGGGCACCTTCTGGCCGCGTGCCGCCCACCCCTTCGCGCCCCCCTGCTACGCCGAGCGGGCCGTCCCCGATCTGACCTGGCGGATGGAGACCTGGACCCGGCGGCACGGCGGGCGGCTGGTCATCTCCGGCCACTCCCAGGGGAGTGTGCTGGCCGCCGCCGCGGTCTGGCAGCTCGACCCCGGCACCCGCGGCCGAGTGGCACTGCTGACCTACGGATCACCGGTGGAGCGGCTCTACGGCCGCTGGTTCCCCGCGTACTTCGGCCCCGGTCCGCTGCTCTCGCTCCACGGCGAGGTGCGCTGCTGGCGCAATCTGTGGCGCTACACCGACCCGATCGGCGGGCCCATCCGGCTGCCCGACGGCACCGGCCCGGAGGTCGACCGCGGGGCCCTGAAGGACCCGCTCGCCTACGGCCGTACGCCCGAACACCCGCTGCCCGCACCGATACTGGGACATTCGGAGTACCAGGCCGACCCCGTCTTCGACGAGGAGCGGGCCGCCCTGCTGGCCCGGCTCCCCGAACAGCCGTGCTCCACCCCGGGGGAGGGGGAGACCGGTCAGATCAGCTCCGGCAGGTCCTCCGGGTAGAGCAGGGTGAGCTCGTCGGTGGTCGGGTCCCCCAGCTGGGCGACCCGGCCCGCGTGCCGCTCCACCATCGCCTCGAAGGTCTGGCGGGCGGTGCGGCCGTTGCCGAACGCCGGGCCCTTGGGGAGCGCGGTGAAGTACTTCAGCAGCGCCTCCGCCGCACCGTCGCCGATCCGGTACTCGTGCTCGTCGGCCTGCTGCTCCACGATCCGCAGCAGTTCCTCCGGGGCGTAGTCGCCGAAGGTGATGGTGCGGGAGAAACGGGAGGCCACACCGGGGTTGACGGACAGGAAGCGCTCCATCTCCGCGGTGTACCCGGCGACGATCACCACCACCGCCTCACGGTGGTCCTCCATCAGCTTCACCAGGGTGTCTATGGCCTCCCGGCCGAAGTCCCGCCCGGAGTCCTCGGGGGAGAGGGCGTACGCCTCGTCGATGAACAGCACCCCGCCGCGCGCCCGGTCGAACGCCTCCTGGGTGCGGATCGCCGTCGAGCCGATGTGCTCGCCGACCAGGTCCACCCGGGAGACCTCGACCAGATGGCCGCGCTCCAGCACCCCTAGCGAGGCCAGGATCTCGCCGTAGAGCCGGGCGACCGTGGTCTTGCCGGTGCCGGGGGAGCCGGTGAAGACCAGATGGCGGCGGACGGACGCGGCCTTGAGCCCGGCCTGCTGACGGCGCCGCCCGACCTCGATCATGTCGGTGAGCGCCCGCACCTCCCGCTTGACGCTCTCCAGCCCCACCAGCGCGTCGAGTTCACCCAGCACCGCCGTGGACGGGCGGACCTCCACCGGCGGTTCGGCGGTGGGCACCGCGGGCTGCGTGGGACGCGGCGCGGGCACGCCGCCCAGCAGCCCGACCGTGGACGGGACGGTCGCCGGCGCGGGCGCGGTGGCCGGGGGCAGCGCCAGGGCGGACGGGGCGGCGGGCAGGGCCTTGGTCGCGCTCTCGTCGCTGGTGCAGTCCTCGACGACCGGGCCCTCCTCGGAGAACTCGTAACCGCCGCGGGCACAGCGCTCGGTACGGCAGCGGGTCAGCGTGGTGCGGCAGCCGTCGATGATGTGGAAGCCGTAGCCACCGCTGCCCGTCACCCGGCAGCCCTGGAAGGTGCCGCGCCCCTCGGCGGACACGTAGAACCCGGCCTCGGTCGGCCCGGAGACGGTGGTGCGCTCCACGGTCGGATCGGCGCCCTTGGTGACGATCACCCCGGTCGAGGCGCCGTCGATCGTGCAGTTGGCGAGCGTGCCGCCGCTGCCGTGATCACGGAACCAGGCGCCGGTGGCCGCCTCCCGGATCCGGCAGTCGTCCAGCTGGGCGGTGGCGCCGTCGCTCACCGACACCGCCGTGTTGCGCACCTGGGACAGATCGCTGTCCACGACGTCCACCCGGGAGCCGCGGTCCAGGACGAACAGCGCGTCCGGGACGTCGCGCAGCCGGCACGAGTCGAGGACGGCGGTGGCGCCGTCGCTCACCCACACCGCCGGATAGTCGCCGGTGCTCTCGTGCAGTTCGCACTGGTTGGCGTCGACCCGGGTGCCCGGGTCCCAGACCGAGAGGCCGTTGCGCCCGAACCGGCGCACCGTGGAGCGGGTGAGGGTGAGCACCGAACGCGAGCGCAGGTCGACCGCGTTCTCCGGAATGTCGTGGATCTCGCAGTCGGCGAGCGTCAGCACCGCGTCGGTGTCCAGGTTGACCCCGTCGGAGGTGGTGCGGTGCACCTTGCAGTCGGTGAGGTGCCCGGTCGCCCGCGAGGAGACCGTCACGCCCGCGCCCCGGATCTCGTACACCTCGCAGCCGACGGCCTCCAGCGAACTGCCCTCACCGGTCAGCGAGAGCCCGGCGCCCGAGGTGTGGTGGATCCGGCAGCGGTCCAGCCGGGGACGGCCACCGCCGCGCACCGCCACCCCGGACTGTCCGGCCGCCACCACCTCGCACTCCTCGAACACCCCGCCCGAGCCGTCCAGCACGCTCACCCCGATGCCCGCCGGGTTGTCCACGGTGCACCGCCGTACGGTGGGCCGGGCGCCGCCCCGCACCTCGATGCCGACCGCGGAGCGGGTCGCCACCCGCAGGTCCATCAGCTCCGGGGTGCCGTCCTCGACCAGCAGCGCGGGGGCGGCCGCGTCCTGGCCCTCCACACACAGGTCCTGGACCACCGCGGAGGCGCCGATCGTCAGGGCGACGCCGTCGGCCGGGGCGATCCGCACCGACCCACGTGCGGAGCCCTCCGGCCCGCGCAGGGTCACGGACCGGTCCACCACCAGATTCTCGCGGTAGGTGCCGGGCGAGATGGAGAGCACATCGCCGTCGCTCGCGGCCTCCAGGGCCGCGGTGAGCGAGGCGTACTCTCCGGTGCGGCGCCGCCACCGCGACGTTCCGCTGTGCGTCACCTGGACGACCGAGCCCTGTGCCATGGTGCTGTTGTGCCCCCACCTCGTGGTCAAGCCGGATGTGCGCGACACGCGACTGTGGCGCTGCGCGTGTGAATGCCCCACCGTAGCGTGCGCCGGGCGTGAGGAGTTGACCTCCCCGTGAGGCCCGCGTGGACTTGCTGTCAGGATGACAAAACGTCTACGCGCGACGCCGGGCGCGCTATGAAGGCGGCGCGCTCAGCTGCCCGCGTCCGCCCGGCCCCAGTCCTGTCCGGCGCGGGCCCAGGCGGTGTCCCACTCCGCGTAACGCCGTCGCATCAGCCGCCATACGACCAGCCGTCGGCCGCCGTCCACCAGGGCGACGGTGACCGCCCCGGCGCCGATACCGGCGAGCACCGCGTGGGTGGCCGCGGTGGCCGTGTCCAGCGGGCGCCCGCGCGGGCGGCCGTGCTCATCGGTCCACAGATGGAACCGCTCACCGGGGTCGGCGCCGGGATGGGTGGCCAGCGGGCCGCGGTGTCTGCTGCCGTCCGGGGCGGTCCACCGGGCGAACACCCGGCGGTGGGCGTCC
Organism: Streptomyces sp. NPDC045899; assembly: GCF_056431485.1. NCBI lineage: Bacteria > Bacillati > Actinomycetota > Actinomycetes > Kitasatosporales > Streptomycetaceae > Streptomyces > Streptomyces sp. NPDC045899. The sequence continues at coordinate 125,245 of NZ_JBWKKP010000023.1, read as the reverse complement.
CGCGCGGAGGAGGTCTCGGGGTCGGAGTCCACCGGGGGGTGGGGGAGGATCCTGACCACGGTGGCCGGAATCAGATACCGGTGGGCGCGCTGCTCCCGGGCGGCCTTCACCAGGGCGTCATGGGCGAGGGAACCGGTGATGACACCGACGGTGGGGGCGGCGACCAGCATCAGCAGGACGGCGATCAGCGCGGCGGTGGCCTCGGCGAGGTCCGTGGCACGGCGCAGCGGATTGCGGCGCCAATGCCAGAGTCCCCGGATCATCTTCATAGGTCACACCCCCCTTCCCCGTCCGTAAATACCGTATGGCGGGCGGGATATGCGCGCATTCGGTGAAGAGAGAGCAATATCACGGGCTCAGCGCTTCCGGTCCACGGCGGGGCCGTCGACGGCCAGCGGCACTCTCCAGATCAGCCGGGTGCCGCCCGCGTCGGGCTCCTCTATCCGCAGGGCGCCGCCGAGCAGGGCGGCCCGGGAGCGCATGTTCACCAGTCCGCCGCTGGGCGTGGCACCGCCCAGACCCACTCCGTTGTCCGTGACCATGAGGGTGATCCCGCCGGCGTTCTCCACGGTCAGCCGGACGTCCACCCGCTGGGCCCGGGAGTGCCGGACGGTGTTGCTGAGCGCCTCGGCCAGGACCGCGAGCAGCTGGTCGCCGTGGTCGTCCGGCACATCGGTGTCCACCGGGCCGTCCATCAGCAGCGAGGGCGCGAACCCCAGCGCGTCCGACGCCGCCCGGACGGCCTTCACCAGCCTCCGCCGCAAGGTGGCCGGTTCACCGTCCTCGTTCCCCACGGTGCGCAGTGCGAAGATGGTGGAGCGGATGATCTTGATGGTCTCGTCCAGGTCGTCCACCGCCCGGCCGACCCGCTCCGCCGCCTCCGGACGCTCGATCAGCCGCCCCGCGCTCTGGAGCGTCAGCCCGGTCGCGAACAGCCGCTGAATGGCCAGGTCATGGAGGTCCCGGGCGATCCGGTCGCGGTCCTGGAGCAGCGCCATGTGCTCCGACTCGGCACGGTGCCGGGCCAGTTCGAGGGCGAGGGCCGCCTGCGCGGCGAACCCGGACAGCAGCTCGACCTCGTTGTCGTCGAAGGGCGGCCGTCCGGCCAGCCGGCACAGCCGCAGCGAGCCGGAGGAGCGTTCGTTCGCCACCAGTGGGACGGCCACCAGCGGACCGAACTCGCTCTCCTGGTCGGGCAGTGGCCAGGCGCGCGCCCGCGCGTCCACCCGGACGTCGGTGGCGACGGCGGGGCGGCCGGTGCGTGCCGCGAGCCCGGCCAGCGAACCGTCGGCCGGTACCACCAGACCCCCGATCCGCTCGGCGTCATGGCCCTCGGCCACCTCCACCTTCAGACTGTCGGTGCCCGCGACGGGGAGCAGGACGGCCGCCGAGTCGGCCAGCGCCACCTGGAGGGCGAGCCGGGCGATCAGGCTCAGCACCTGGTTGGCCGGGGTGCCCGCGAGCAGCGTGCGGGTGATCACCCCCAGCGCCTCGAGCCACTGCTCCCGGCGTCGGCTCTCGTGGTACAGCCGGGCGTTGTCGATGGCGACACCCGCGGCCACCGACAGGGTGGTCAGCACCGCCTCGTCATCGGGGTCGAACTGGGCCCCGCCGCGCTTCTCGGTCAGGTACAGATTGCCGAAGACCTCGTCGCGGACGCGGATCGGCACCCCCAGGAAGGAGCGCATCGGCGGATGGTGCTCGGGGAAGCCGTGGCTCGCCGGATGCTCCGACAGATCGGTCAGCCGCAGCGGCTGCGGATGGCGGATCAGCTCGCCGAGAAGACCGTGGCCACTGGGCAACGGGCCGATCCGGTGGACCAGGTCCTCGGATATGCCCACCGGCAGGAACTGGGAGAGCCGGTGCCGGTCGACCACGCCCAGCGCGCCGTACTCGGCGTCGGTCAGCGCCACCGCGGACTCCACGATCCGCCGCAGCACCTGCTCCAGGTCCAGTTCGCGGCCGACGCTGAGCACCGCCTCCAGCAGGCTGTGCATCCGCCCCTGGGTGGACCGGGCGGCGTCCAGCCGCGCCTGGAGCTCGTCGAGGAGCTGATCGAGACGGAGTTGGGGCAGTGCCGGATGACGCCCGTGATCCGCTGTGCCCGACACTTGGCCTCCATACCCCCATGACCCGCTCACCAGCAGGATATCGGTGCCCGGCGGGCCGCCGGACGGCGATCGTCGCAACTCGGCCACGGGCGGCGCGCGGCCGGGCGGACACGCGCCGCGCGCGCCCGATGAAGCGCGGTCAGGCCCGCGGAACCACCACCACCGGGCACCGCGCGTGGTGCAGTACGGCGTGGTTGACCGGACCGAGCTGGAGACCGAAGTGCCCCTGCCGCCGCCGCGCCCCCACGACCAGCAGATCGGCGCGGTCCGAGGCGTCCAGCAGCGCCTTGCGCGCCGAGCCCTCCACCGTGCGGTGGGTCACCGGCACCGCGGGTGTCCCGGCCGCGCCGCCCAGCGCACCGGCCAGCACGGCGGCGGCGTGCCGGGCGTGGTCCGCACGCCCGGCACGCCCGTCCTGGCCTTCGCGCGCGGTGTCGCGCTCCCGGCGCGCGCCCTGGCCCGCGCGCTCCGCGGCATACGCGATACGCGGGCCGTGGTCGTCGGGCCCCGCACAGCGCCAGGCGTGCACGGCCTCCAGACCGCAGTCGCGCAGCCGTGCCTCGCGCAGCGCGAAGGCGACGACGGGGGAGGGCGGCGCTACGGCTCCGGGACCGGCGGCCCGCTCCCGCTCCGCGATTCCCACCGCCACCCGGCGGGTACCGCCCCGGACGCACTCGGACCGGCCGCGCACCACGACCACCGGGCAGTGCGCACGGGCCGCGACGCCCAGCCCCACCGAGCCCAGCAGCAGCGACACCAACTCTCCGCGTCCGCGCCAGCCGACGACGACCGCCTCCGCGCTCTGCCCGGCCCGCAGCAGCGCGGTGACCGGGTCGTCCGTCACCAGGTCGGTCATCACCTTCAGCGCCGGAGCCCCGCGCCCGGCCCGCTCGGCCGCCGTGGCCAGCACCGTCTCACCGCGCAGCCGCTCGGCGGGCCGGCCGGCCGCCGACGCGGGAAGACAGCCCTCGTACCGCTCCCAGAGCGAGGCGTGGACGATGCGCAGCGGGATCCCCCGCAGCGCGGCCATCCCGGCCGCCCAGTCCAGCGCGCCGGAGGCGGTGTCCGAACCGTCCACCCCGACGACCACGGGAAGCTCCACCCGTGCCCACCGCCTCTCATGTCAGCACATGGTTGAGTTCTTTCCCTCTTGTCCGTGGAAAACGCGGGGAGCGGCGAAACGCGCCACGCCCCGCCGTACGACCCGCCGCGGCCGCCCTACCGCAGCCTCATGGCCAGCGTCACCACGGCGCCCACGGCCCCCGCGCTGACCGCGAGCCGGTCGGTGACCAGCTGGGTCAGCCAGAGCCCGCGACCGCTGGTGGCGCCGTCCAGCCCCGGGAGGATCCGGGGGATGACGTCCTCGGAGAAGCCGGGGCCGGAGTCGGAGATCCGGCACTCCAGCTCGTCCCCGACCCGCCGGAGCAGCAGCGAGCCGGTGCCGCCCGCGTGCTCGATCGCGTTGCTGGCGATCTCGTCGACGGCCAGCACGAAGTCACCGCGCCGGGCCTCGCACAGTCCGGCCCAGGCGGCGCACTCCTCGACCTGCACCCGCAGCCGGGGCAGCTCGCCCGCGGTGAAACGGCGCTTCAGCAGATGGTCTCCGGCTCGGTGGGCGGTCCGACGACGAGGGTCGGCTAGCACCAGTGCCTCCCGTTTTGACGAGGACGAGCGACATCACAGGGTCGGTGAAGCAGCCGAGGGTAGGGCCGATGGGCCGCCGAAGCCCTCGGCGATCAAAAATGACGTGTCCTATCTGAAACCTGACCGGAAATGGGTATAGGTGAGTCGATAGCCGTTCACCGGCATACCGATCTGGATCAGCCGCCTCGTCTACGCACGGTGACCGCCGAGGGGCGAGGCGGCAGCGGAGACGGCAGAGTGAGGTCATGATGGGACTTCTCAGCGCGCTGAAGACCGAGCACCGTGAGCGCGTGATGGCGCTCGCCCGCGATGTTTCCTTCCCCTCGGGCGGCCGCATCTTCGAGGAGGGCCGCAAGGCGGACCGCTTCTGGATCATCCGCACCGGCGCGGTCACCCTCGATCTGCATGTGCCCGGGCGCCGCGCCGCGGTGATCGAGACCCTCGGTCCCGGGGAGCTCATCGGCTGGTCGTGGCTGTTCCCCCCGGACACCTGGCACCTGGGCGCGGAAGCGCTGAGTCCGGTGCGGGCGCATGAGTTCGACGCCGAGGCGGTGCGCCGGCTGTGCGACGAGGACCCCGAGCTCGGCTATGCCCTCGCGCTGGCCTGCGCCCAGGTGATCGGCCGCCGGCTGCAGAGCGCCCGGACCCGGCTGCTGGACCTGTACGGGCCCTATGCCGGGGGGATGACGCCCTAGGTGTGCCGTTCCGACACGTGCCCCGGACTCCGTCCGGGGGTACCCCCGCGAGGACGCCCCTCCGCCGTGCGATGGCAACTCCCCCGGCTACCGCCGGGAGGTGCCCCCTGAGGCCGCGGGCTGATCCGGCGCGACGTCGCGGACCCCTCTGGGCGCGGCTCACCGGGCCCGGCGGCCGCACGCCGCGGCCCGCGGGAGGCCGGGGTCCGGAGGGCCGGATGGACGGGGCAGCGCGGGGCCGGGGGCCGCTCCGGAGCGCCGGACGGCGCGTGCGAAGCTGATCGGATGAGTACCCGTCATATCCCGCGCCACGGGCTTCTCCTGCTGGTCGCGGCCCTGACCCTGTCCGCATGCGGTGGGAGCTCCGGCTCCACGTCCTCCGCCGCCCCGGACCGCGACGGGATCAGCCGGATCGCCTCCGCCGACCGCAAGCCCCTCCAGGGGCTGGCGGGCCGGACCCTGGAGGACGAGCCGCTGGACATCGCGGACTACCGGGGCGAGGTCGTGGTGGTCAACATATGGGCCTCGCAGTGCGGCCCCTGCAGGGCCGAGGCATCCGCCCTGGCGGCGGTGGCCGAGGAGACCCGGGCCAAGGGCGTCCGCTTCGTCGGGATCAACACCCGTGACCCCAGCCGGGAGGCGGCCCGCGCCTTCGAGAAGAAGTACCGGGTGCCGTACCCCAGTCTGTACGACCGGATGGGCAAGCTGGTGCTCGCCTTCCCCCGGGGCGAGGTCAACCCGCAGACGGTCCCGGCGACGGTCTTCCTCGACCGCCGGGGGCGGATCGCCGCGAGGGCGCTGCGGCCGCTGGGTGAGGCCGATCTGCGGAAGGTCATCACTCCGCTGGCGGCGGAGAAGAGGGCCTGAGGGCCGAACGGCCCTTACGCTTCGGCGCGTCAGGCCGTAAAGCTGGGCAGCTGGATCACGACCGGCGCCCCGTGTGCGATGTGAGGAGTGCAGTGCCCGAGACAGCCGACCCCCTCGGCCCCGACGGCCCCGCCGCCGACGAGCCCATCGGGGTCTTCCTGCTCGACGACCACGAGGTGGTGCGGCGCGGACTGCGCGACCTCCTCGACGCCGAGCCCGATCTGCGGGTGGTCGGTGAGGCGGCGAACGCCCGCGAGGCCATCGCCCGCGCCCCCGCCGTACGGCCCCGGGTCGCCGTGCTCGACGTACGGCTCGGCTCGTCGGGCGACGGCGGCGACCACGAAGGGATCGAGGTCTGCCGGGAGTTGCGGGCCAGACTGCCCGGACTCGCCTGTCTGATGCTCACGTCCTTCGATGACGACGAGGCCCTCTTCGACGCCATCATGGCCGGCGCCGCGGGCTATGTGCTCAAGCAGATCAACGGTTCCGACCTGGTCTCCGCCGTCCGTACGGTGGCCGACGGCCGGTCCATGCTCGACCCGGGCGCGACCTCGCGGGTGATGGCCCGGCTGCGCGGACCGGAGCCCAGCGGACCTCCCGAGCTGGAGCGGCTCTCCCCGCGCGAGCGGGAGATCCTCGAGCTCATCGGTGACGGACTGACCAACCGGCAGATCGCCGAACGGCTGTTCCTTGCCGAGAAGACGGTGAAGAACCGGATCTCCTCGATCCTGTCCAAACTGGGTGTGGGGCGGCGGATCCAGGCCGCCGTCATCGCCGAGCGGATGAAGGAGCGCGGTACGGGCCAGTGAGGCCCCCGTGCCCGGTCCGACGGCGGGAGCACCGCCCGCGGGACGCCGACCCTCGCGTGGGGCGCGAGGCAGGCTCCCCTCCTGCCTCGCACCCCACGCGGAACGGGGGCGGCCGGCGATGTCGCTCCCACCGCAGTGGAGTGGGAGCCCGGTCCGTCCCCGTTGATCGAGATGGCTCGCGGAACAGCCCGTCCAGGATGGCCGGGAACCGGCCGCCGCGGGAGGGGCCGAACGGCCCTGCGTACGCCGAACGGCCCCCGCGCAGCAGGAGACGACTCCCGGCACACCCCGCACAGCGGCCCCGGTGCGCCTCACGCCGGAAGAGACCCGCACCGGACGAACAGGGGCCGGACGGGGAAGCCCCGTCCGGCCCGATCCTCCCGCGACCGGGCACAGGGCCCGGTCGCTCACCTCCCGAAGTGGTTCAGTAGCCGCCCCCCGGCTGTGGCGGCCGGCCGCCCGGGTACTGCTGCTGACGGCCGTACGGGTCGTCATACGGGGACGGCGCGGGGGCCGGACGCGGCGCGGGGCGCTGCATGGCCGGACGCATCGCGTCGTACCCCATCGGCGAGCCCTGCTGCGGACGCTGCTGCTGCGCGCCCGGGTAGCCGCGCGGACCCGCCTGGGGCGGGATGTACGGCGCCTGCGCCTGCTGCAACCCCATGGGCTGCGGCGCGGGCTGCTGGTAGCCGGGCGGCGGGGTGTGGTGCGAGGGACCCGCCGGCAGCGCGGGCAGCGCCGAGGGCAGGGCCGGAAGGTGACTTCCGGTGTCGTATGCGGACGGCACCCTGATGGGCGCGATCTGCGGTGTCCCCCGCTCCGCGACGAGGCTGTCGTAGATGGGGGTGTCCGGGAAGGACGGCGAGGAGTAGTAGCCGCCGCCGTAGGTACTGCGGGGGGAGGTCATAGCCCATAAGTTAAGCCCACGATGTGCTCATTGGGGAGTCCGGTAAGAGGGTTGTTTTGAGTGTGGGGAGCCGTCACGGCGCACCAATCATTGCGAACCCGGGAAAATCGGTCGCCAGGGTGCGTTGAGATCGTGTAAAGGGCGCGTTTTCAGCGGGTTACCCGCGGTCGTACTCCGGTGTCACGCGCAAGAGTGGTCCAGGGCAGACTGACCCGCAGCTAGTGAACAGAAAGGCAGGGGGACGACATGTCGATGTCCAAGGGCAGCAACACACCGGTGCCGGCCGCGTCCGTGCGCGTCGAGCTCGGCTGGCGCACCGGTCCCGGCGTACCGGACGTGGACGCCTCGGCGCTGCTGCTGGTCTCCGGGAAGGTCCGTTCCGACGCGGACTTCGTGTTCTACAACCAGGCGACGCACTCCTCGGGCGCCGTGCGCCACGAGGGCAAGCGCACCGCCGGGGACACCGTGACCGACACCCTCGCGGTCGATCTGTCCGCCGTGGAGCCCGAGATCGAGACCGTGGTGCTCGCGGGCTCCGCCGACGGCGGCACCTTCGGTCAGGTCCCGGGTCTCGCCATCCGGGTCCTGGACGCCTCCGGCGGCGCGGAGATCGCCCGCTTCGACAGCCAGGACGCCTCCGTCGAGACGGCCTTCGTCCTCGGTGAGCTGTACCGCAGGCAGGGCGCCTGGAAGTTCCGCGCGGTAGGCCAGGGATACGGCAGCGGGCTGGCCGGGCTCGCCACCGACTACGGGATCAGTGTCGACGAACCCCAGACCGCCCCCGCAGCGCCCCCGGCCCCGCCCGCGTCCCCCTACGCCGCGCCCCCGGCCCCGCCCGTGGCTCCCGCGCCCCCGGCGCCGCCCTCCGGTCCGCCCGCCGGTGGCTACCCGCCGCCCCCGCCCTCCGGCGGCGGCTCCGCGGCCTTCCCGCCGCCCGCTCCTCCGGCGCCGGCCGCTCCGGCCTCCGGGGCGCCGGTGAACCTCAGCAAGGTCACGCTGACCAAGGAGGCGCCCACGGTCTCGCTCACCAAGCAGGGCGGCACCGGCGGCGCGATGCGGGTCAACCTCAACTGGCAGGTGCACAAGCAGTTCAAGGGGTGGGGCGCCAAGCTGGGCAAGGCCATCGCCATGCACAGCGACCTCGACCTGGACCTCGGCTGCCTCTTCGAGCTGTCCGACGGCAGCAAGGGCGTGGTGCAGGCGCTCGGGAACTCCTTCGGCTCACTGCACCAGCCGCCGTTCATCCTGCTCGACGCGGACGACCGCACCGGCTCCCGCGCCCAGGGCGAGAACCTCACCATCAACCTCGACCAGAAGGACGCGTTCCGCCGCATCCTGGTCTTCGTGACCATCTACGAGGGCGCGCGCAGCTTCGCCAACCTCAACGCCACGGTCACCCTCCAGCCGCAGTTCGGCGCCGCGGTCGACTTCTCGCTCGACGAGTGCACCGTGCCGTCCCCGGTCTGCGCCCTCGCGCTCATCACCAACACCGGTGGTGACCTCGTCGTCCAGCGCGAGGCCCGCTATCTGGTGCCGGAGCGCGGTGTCAGCCCCCAGCGCACCCTGGACTACGCCTACGGATGGGGTATGAACTGGACGCCCGGCCGCAAATGAGCCACTCGCGCGGCCGCGGCCGTCACGGCGGACGCGAGCCTCAGGGCGCGGCGCTGGGCCGGGCGTAGGTACGCCCCTTCCAGGCCGCGCCCCGTCCGCGGTAGTGCCGCAGCGCCGAGTCCACGGTCATCAGCAGGTAGAGAAGCGCCGTCAGGGGCAGCAGCGGTGCCAGCCACAGGGTCTGCCGGTAGTAGCGCAGCATCGGGACGTACGTCCCGGCCATCAGCGCCCACGCCGCCGCGCCCAGCGCCAGGGGAACGGCGCTTCCGGTCAGCAGCCCGGCGCACACGGCGGCGGGCGGCGCGAGGTACACCACGGCGAGCCCGGTGACCGTCGCGGTCAGCAGCAGCGGGTTGTGGCGCAGCTGGGCGTAGGCGCTGCGCGCGACCATCCGCCACAGCTCGCCGAGGCCCGGGTACGGCCGGACGCTGTCGACCCGTTCCGCCAGGCCCAGCCAGATCGTCCCGCCGGACCGCTTGACCGCGCGGGCCAGCGCCACGTCGTCGATGACGGCCTGCCGGACCGTCTCCGGGATCCCCGCCCGCTCGGCCGCCTCCCGGCGCAGCAGTACACAGCCGCCCGCGGCCGCCGCGGTGCGTGCCCGGGGCCGGTTGACCCACCGGAAGGGGTACAGCTGGCAGAAGAAGTAGACGAACGCGGGCACGATCAGCCGCTCCCAGCCGGTCGCCACCCGCAGCCGGGCCATCTGTGAGACCAGGTCCAGCCGGTCCCCGGTGGCCGCCCGCACCAGCTTCCGCAGGGAGTCCGGCTCATGGGCGATGTCCGCGTCGGTCAGCAGCAGGTATTCGGCGGCCCCGGCCCCGGCCCGCTCGCGCCGCGCGGCCAGCGCCATCCCGTGCCGCACCGCCCACAGCTTGCCGGTCCAGCCCGGCTCCGGCTCACCGGGGGAGTCCACGGTCAGCGGCAGTCCGCCGTACCGGTCGGCCAGTTCACGGGCCAGTTTGCCGGTGCCGTCCGAACTCCCGTCGTCGACCAGGAAGATCTCGGCCCGCCCCGGGTAGTCCTGGGCCAGCAGCGACGGCAGGCTGACCGGGAGGACGGCCGACTCGTCCCGGGCGGGCACCACGACGGCCACCGAGGGCCAGTAGTCGCCTTCGTCGTCCGGGACCGCGGACCCCGGCGGTCCGGTGCGCGGCAGCCGGACGTCCGTACGCCAGAAGAACCCCTGTCCCAGCAGCAGCCACAGCCAGGCGGCCAGTGCCGCGGCGGCGGTCCACGTCAGCTCGCTCACCCGCCGCAGTCTGCCCCAAGCGGTGCCCGGACGGCGGGCCGACGGGACCGATCCATTAAAGTGACCGGGTGAAGATCGCGCTCATCGACTCCGGACTCGGCCTGTTGGCCACCGCCGCCGCGGTGCACCGTCTGCGGCCCGACGCGGATCTCGTTCTCTCCTCCGACCCCGACGGTATGCCGTGGGGGCCGCGCACTCCCGAGGACGTCACCGAGCACGCGCTGGCCTGCGCCCGCGCCGCCGCGGCCCACCGCCCCGACGTGCTGATCGTCGCCTGCAACACCGCCACCGTCCACGCCCTGCCCGCGCTCCGCGCCGAACTGGAGCCCGCGCTGCCGGTGATCGGCACGGTGCCCGCGATCAAGCCCGCGGCGGCCGGGGGCGGTCCGGTGGCCATCTGGGCCACCCCCGCGACCACCGGCAGTCCGTATCAGGACAACCTGATCCGGGAGTTCGCGGCCGGTGTCGAGGTGACACCGGTGGCCTGCCCGGGGCTCGCGGACGCCGTCCAGTACGCCGACGACACCGCCATCGACGAGGCGGTGGCCGTCGCCGCGGAGCGCACCCCGCGCGATGTGACGACCGTCGTCCTCGGCTGCACCCACTACGAGCTGGTCACCGACCGCATCCGGACCGCCGTGCAGCAGCCGGGCGCCCCCTCCCTCGTCCTCCTCGGCTCCGCCGGGGCCGTCGCCGCCCAGGCGCTGCGCAGGATCGGCGTGGATCCGCTGCCGACCGACCGGCCCGCCCCGGCACGCGGCGCGCTCACCGTACTGCTCAGCGGCCGCGAGGAGGAGCTCCCGCACGAGGCCCTGGCGTACCCCGAGGGCACGCTGCTGGCGCCCGTCGGGGCCGTGCGCGGCTGACCAAAAACCCGCTCTCACCAGCGGAAACGAGATGATCTGGTGCCGCGGTAGCGGAACGTGAGTACCCTGCCAACTATGAGGCACCACCACCAGCACGGGAAGCAGACCCCGTCCGGGGAGCCCCCCGCGGTCTGGACCGGGCGTGCGCACAACCGTGTGCAGTGGGTGCTGGCCGCCGCGGGTGCCGCGTGTCTGGCGCTCGGCGTCGACCTCGCCGTCGAGTCCCCCTGGGGCTCCGGTATCGCCCCGCTCCTGATGTCGGTCATCGGCTGTGTCGCCGCCGGCCTGCTGATGCTCTTCGGCACCCTCGCCTTCGTCCACGTGGCGGTCCGGATCGACGCCGAGACCCTGGAGATCCGCTGCGGTCACATGGGGCTGCCACGGCGCCGCATCCCGCTGAGCGATGTGGTCGACGTCGATGTCGCCTCCCGGGTCACCCCCTGCCAGTGGGGCGGCTGGGGCTACCGCTGGCGCCCCGAGAAGGGCACGGCGGTGGTGGTGCGGCGCGGTGAGGGGCTGGTGGTCCGCCTCGGGGACGGACGCGTCTTCACGGTCACGGTGGACGACGCGGAGGCCGCGGTGTGGGTGATCCGGCAGCGGCTGCGCACGATCGCCAAGCCCACCACCCAGGTCTGACCGCCCTGTTCATCCGCCCGGCCCGCCTCGGCCCCGCGCGCCCACCGCCCGGTCGGCGCCGTCGGGTCATGTCTCGGCCGCCCGTGGGGACGGCGCCGGGGCATCGTCGGAGCGGCTGGCCGTGGCCAGTCCGGCGAGCAGTCCCGCCCCCGCCGTGATCTGCGGAAAGCTCAGCGCGTTGCCCAGACACGCCTCGACGGCCAGGGCCGTCAGCATCGCTGCGGCGGTCAGCACGACCGGGGTGGACCGGGGTGAGCGCCACAGCGCGAAGAGCATCCAGCAGAAGGCCGCGCCCAGCAGGGCCACCCCCGGCACCCCCTCGCCCGCGGCCTGCTGCAGCGGGGCCGAATGCGGGGTGGTCCGCGGATCCGGGGCCTCCATCACGGTGGGGCTCAGCTCGGTGAAGCGGTCCGGACCCGCCCCGCGCACCGGGTTCTCCCCCGCGATCCGGGCGGCGTCCTGCCACAGCCGGACCCGGTGCTCGGTCAGCTGCGCCCGCAAGCCGGGCGGCAGTCCGCCCGGTACGGCGTTCGCCGCCACCGCCCAGCAGCCACCGACGGTGACCGCGGTGACCAGGGCCAGCGCCGCCAGGCCCAGCAGCCGCTGCCGCAGCCGGGCAGCGGTGAAGGAGCACACCAGGACGGCGCCGGCGGCGGTCGCGCCCGCCGTCTCCCCGCCCACCGCCGCCGTGACCGTGATCGTCACGGCCAGCAGCCACAGCGCGGACCGCAGCGGGACCGGCCGGGCCGCCCAGGCGGCACAGCATGCCGCCCCGGTGGCCAGCGTCCACTGCGCGGTGTTCACGCCCTCATGGCCGGGCAGTCCGTCCAGTGTGGTCAGGGCCAGGCCGAACCCCGCGAGCGCGGCGGCCGCGGTGGCGGCGACCGGCAACAGCGATCCGGCGATCCGGCCGCAGGCGTATCCGGCGGCCACCGCCAGCACCGCGAGCAGCACCCCTTCGGGGCGGGCCATCCGTCCCAGGGACGCGATGAGTGCCCACAGCGCGCAGCTCCCCAGGACCGTCGCGCCCGCGATGTCGGGTGTGATGCCGCGGGCCGGTCTCTCCTGGCCCTGCACGACCGGTCTCACCACTGATGACGCCATACCGTCGACCCCCCGTCGCATCGGCACCGCGACCGCGGCCGGAGACCGGGTACGGGCCATGACACCGGGAACGGTAGCGCTTGTGCTGAGGTATGTGTATATGGTGCGCAGAAACCATGCGTCAGTGGTGAAACGGACAGCGTTTGCGGGGGTATGACCGCCGGGGCGGCGCCCGGGCCCGCCCGATACCCTCGGCCCATGGCGATCCCCGACTTCATCCGTGACCTCCGGGCCACCGCGGGCCGGCAGCTGCTCTATCTGCCGGGTGTGAGCGCGGTGGTCTTCGACGACGAGGGCCGGGTGCTGCTGGGCCGCCGCGCGGACACCGGCCGTTGGGTGATCATCTGCGGGATCCCCGAGCCCGGTGAGCAGCCCGCCGAGGCCGTGGTGCGCGAGGTGGAGGAGGAGACCGCGGTGCGCTGTGTGCCCGAGCGGATCGTCCTCGTCCGCACCCTGGCACCGGTGACCTATCCCAACGGCGACCAGTGCCAGTTCGTGGACGTCTGCTTCCGCTGCCGGGCGGTGGGCGGTGAGGCGCGGGTGAACGACGACGAGTCGCTGGAGGTCGGCTGGTTCTCGCTCGACGCGCTGCCGCAGCTGGAGGACTTCTCGCTGACGCGGATCAAGCAGGCGCTGGGTGACGGACCCACCTGGTTCGAGCCGGTCGCGGGGGACTGACCCACGGGGTCGGCCCCGTCGCGGGGGACCGACCCACCACCCCGCGCCGAAGTGTGTGGTCCGGCCACATCGGTCCGGCCGCGGCCGCTGCCTAGTCTGCCGCTCATGAGCGCCGCCACCCCCTCGGGTCCCGTCCCCTCCGTCACCGATCTGACCGGCCGCACCGCCCTGGTCACCGGCGCCGCCGGGGGGATCGGCCGGGCGTGCGCGCTCCGGCTGGCCGCCGCGGGCGCCACCGTCCGCGCCGTCGATCTGGACGCCGAGGGGCTGGCCGGGCTGGTGGCCGGCGTCCCCGCCGGGCCCGGCACCGTCGAGGCGTGGGCCCTGGACCTCACCGGCCTCGACGCCGCCGAGCAGGCCGCCGCGGGCACCGACATCCTGGTCAACAACGCCGGACTCCAGCTCGTCCGCCCGCTGGAGGAGTTCCCGCCCGAGGTCTTCTCCCGGGTGCTCACGGTGATGCTGGAGGCGCCGTTCCGGCTGCTGCGGGGCGCGCTGCCGCATATGTACGCACAGGGCTGGGGCCGCGTCGTCAACATCTCCTCCGTGCACGGTCTGCGCGCCTCCCCGTACAAGGCGGCGTATGTGGCCGCCAAGCACGGGCTCGAGGGGCTGTCCAAGGTGGCCGCCCTGGAGGGCGCCGCCCACGGGGTGACCTCCAACTGCGTCAGCCCCGGATATGTGCGCACCCCACTGGTCGAGCGGCAGATCGCCGATCAGGCCGAGGCCCACGGGATCTCGCCCGAGCGTGTGGTCGGCGAGGTGATGCTCGCGGACACGGCGGTCAAACGGCTCGTCGAACCGGAGGAGGTCGCCGAGGCCGTCGCCTATCTGTGCGGTCCGCACGCCTCCTTCATCACCGGCGCCTCGCTCACCATGGACGGCGGATGGACCGCCCACTGAACGCAGGCCCATCCGGCGGGCGCCCGCTCCCGTCCCGGCCGCAGGACCGGCTGCCCGCACGTCCCGCGGCTGGCGCGGGCGCACCCGGCGGGAGTATCCCTGGGACCATGGCCGACGATCAGCCGGAGAACCCGTACCTGGAACTGCTGGCGCGCGGCGCGCCCGCCGAGGCGTACGAGCGCCCGGTGCTGCGCGCCCGCGCCGACGGGGCTCCGGCCGACCGGCTCGCCGCCCTGGAGCGCGCCAAGCTGCTGGCCCTGCGGGTCCGGGGTGAGCTGGAGGGACGGCGGCGGCGCGAGGCCGAGCTGTCCGCGCTCTTCGAGACCGCGCACGACCTCGCCGGACTGCGAGACCTGGACGCGGTGCTCCAGGCCATCGTCCAGCGCGCCCGCTCACTGCTGGGCACCGAGGTGGCCTATCTGACGCTGCACGACCCGACCGCCGGCGACACCTATATGCGGGTCACCGACGGTTCGGTCTCGGCCCGCTTCCAGCAGCTGCGGCTCGGCATGGGGGAGGGGCTCGGCGGACTGGTGGCCCAGACCGCCCGCCCCTATGTGACCGACAGCTACTTCGACGACCCCCGCTTCCAGCACACCCACACCATCGACGCGGGCGTCCAGGACGAGGGTCTCGTCGCCATCCTCGGGGTGCCGCTGCTGCTCGGCAGCGGGGTCATCGGGGTGCTCTTCGCCGCCGACCGCCGGGCCCGGGTCTTCGAACGCGAGCAGATCTCGCTGCTGGCCTCGTTCGCCGCCCACGCGGCCGTCGCCATCGACACGGCCAACCTGCTCGCCGAGACCCGTACGGCACTGGCCGAACTGGAGGCCGCCAACGAGATCATCCAGGACCGCAGCGGGGTCATCGAGCGCGCCTCCGATGTCCACGACCGGCTGACCGAACTGGTGCTGCGCGGCGGCGGGGTGCACGACGTCGCCGACGCGGTGGCCGAAGTGCTCAGCGGCTCGGTGGAGTTCGTCGAGGCCGACCGGGCGCCCGCGGCGGCCGTGGACCGCTCCCGGACCGACGGTCACGCGGTCCGGCACGGCGAGGACTGGATCGCCGCCGTCGCCGCGGGCGGTGAACTGCTCGGCGCGCTGGTGCTGCGCGGTCACCCCGGTCTCGACCCGGTGGACCAGCGCACCCTGGAACGCGCCGCGGTGGTCACCTCGTTGCTCCAGCTCGCCCGGCGCTCGGCGGGCGAGGCCGAACAGCGGGTGCGCGGCGAGCTGCTGGACGACCTCCTCGACGCCCCCGACCGCGCGCCACGGCTGCTGCGCGAGCGCGCCGCCCGGCTGCGGGCGGACCTGGACGTGCCCCATGTCGTCCTCGCCGCGGAACTGGACGCGCCCGTCACGGCCGGTGCGCCCGGCCCGGACGCCGGCTCCGGCGCGCCCGCCGAGGAGGCCGCCGACCGGCAGCGGCTGTGGTCCGCCGCCTCCCATCTGGCCGCCACCGGCCACGGCTTGGCCGCCGCCCGCGACGGCGGCACCGTACTGCTGCTGCCGCTGGCCGAGGGCCGCACCGCTGACGCACTGGCCCGGCGGACCGCGCGTCAGCTGGGCACCGCGCTGCACGCGCCGGTCACCGTCGGCGCCTCCGCGCCGGTCCCCGGACCCGCCGCCCACCCCGCCGAGGTCGCCTCCGCCTATGCCGAGGCCCGCCGCTGTCTGGCCGCGCTGCGGGTGCTCGGCCGGGCCGGGGAGGGCGCCGCCGCCGAGGACTTCGGCTTCCTGGGGCTGCTGCTGGGCGGCACCCGCGACGGCGCCCCGGACGGTGCCCGGGTGCGGGACTTCGTCCACCGCACCATCGGTGCGGTCCTCGACTACGACACCCGCCGCGGCACCGACCTGGTGCGCACCATGGACGCGTACTTCGCGAGCGGGATGAGCCCGGCCCGTACCAAGGACGAACTCCACGTCCACGTCAACACGGTCGCCCAGCGGCTGGAGCGGGTCGGGCGACTGCTGGGCCCGGACTGGCAGTCGCCGTCCCGCGCCCTGGAGATCCAGCTCGCGCTGCGGCTGCACCGGCTGGCCTCGGTCCGCTGAACGCCGCCGCCGACCGCGGCGCACCACCGCGTACGGACACGGGCCCCGGAGATGTCCGGGACCCGCGTCCATGGCCCGCTCGCTAGGACGCCGGGGCTGAGCGGGGTGCGCGCTCCGCCGCGTCCTGCGTCCCCGTGGCCCGCTCCCCGCCGGGCGTGCTCGGCTCGATCCGCGCCAGATCGCGGTCCCGTGTCTCCGCGGCCGTGCCCACCGCCACCAGCGTGATCAGCGCGGCGGCGATGACGTACAGGGCGATCGGGGTGGCGCTGTCGTAGTCGGCCAGCAGCGCGGTGGCGATCAGCGGGGCCGGGGCACCGGCCGCGACCGAGGAGAACTGCGCCCCGATCGACGCCCCCGAGTAGCGCATCCGGGTCGCGAACATCTCGGAGAAGAAGGCCGCCTGGGGCGCGTACATCGCGCCGTGGAAGACCAGCCCGACGGTCACCGCGAGCAGCAGTGCCCCGAAGTCCCGGGTGTCGATGAGGAGGAAGAACGGGAAGGCCCACGCCCCCACCCCCGCCGCCCCCAGCAGGTACACCGGACGCCGGCCGATCCGGTCCGACAGCGCGCCCCAGGCCGGGATCACCGCGAAGTGCACGGCGGAGGCGATCAGCACGGCGTTGAGCGCGGTCTGTTTGCCCAGGCCCACATGGTCGGAGGTGGCGTAGACGAGGACGAACGCGGTGATCACGTAGTAGCTGATGTTCTCGGCCATCCGGGCGCCCATGGCGATCAGCACATCCCGCCAGTGGTGGCGCACCACGTCGAACAGCGGGGTCTTCGCGGCCGCGGCCGGCTGCCGTCCCGCCTCCTCCTTACGAGCCTCGGCCTGGGCCAACGCCGCCCGGAACACCGGCGATTCATCGACAGAGAGACGAATCCACAAGCCGATCAGCACCAGGACACCCGACAGCAGGAACGGCACCCGCCAGCCCCAGGACTCGAACGCGGCGTCCGACAGCAGCGCGGTCAGTGCCGAGAGCACACCGGTGGCCAGCAACTGCCCGGCGGGCGCGCCGGTCTGCGGCCAGGACGCCCAGAACCCGCGCCGCCGCGCGTCCCCGTGCTCGGACACCAGCAGCACCGCACCGCCCCACTCCCCGCCGAGTGCGAATCCCTGCACCAGCCGCAGCGCGGTCAGCAGGACCGGCGCGGCCGAGCCGACCGTGGCGTGGGTCGGCAGCAGTCCGATGGCACAGGTGGCGCCGCCCATCAGCAGCAGACTGAGGACCAGCAGCTTCTTCCGCCCCAGCCGGTCCCCGTAGTGCCCGAACACCAGCGCGCCCACGGGGCGTGCGGCGAAGCCGACCGCGTAGGTCAGGAACGACAGCAGGGTGCCGACGAGCGGATCGGAGTCGGGGAAGAAGAGCTTGTTGAAGACGAGCGCGGCGGCCGACCCGTAGAGGAAGAAGTCGTACCACTCGATGGTGGTACCGATCAGGCTGGCGGCGACGATACGCCTCAGACGGGCGGGGGCTGGCGGGGCGGGCGCGGCCATGGACACCACTTCCGTAACGGTGGGCGGGGACGTTGATGTGTCGCCACACCGTAGGAAGGCGCAGGTCAGGGGCGTATGTGGTGGGACACCACAGTTCCGGGCCCCGGTGTGCGCCCGACGGCCATGACCGGGGCCCGTCGGCGGCCGTTCAGTGTTCGCCGCGCCCTTGGCGGGCGCGGCGGGGTCTGCCCAGGTGGCCGACCGCGATCCCGAACTGCTCCGGGGTGAGCGCCGGGGCCGGGAGCGGAGCCGCCGCCTCGGGACGCAGACCGTCGAGGAGCATGGCCAGATAACGACGCCAGGCCGAGGGCGCCGCGACCGCCGCGCCGGGAATCGTACGGCCCAGCATGACCGTGAGGAAGAGGAAGTCCTCGGCGGTGATGTCGTCCCGGACCGCTCCCTCCTTCTGGGCGCGCCGGAGCAGGACGTCGATGGTCTTGCGGTGTTCCGTCCGGAGGCTGTCGAGTGAGGGGACGCCCTGGATGGCGGTGGTCATCAGGTCGTTGGTGCCCCGGTCGGTGGTGAGCAGGGTGAAGATGCGGTCGAGGTACGCGGTGAGCCCGCCCCAGGCGTCCACGCTCTGCCGCGCCTCCAGTGAGGCCCGCAGGATGTCCTTGAGGGAATCGCCGAAGACGGCTTCGATGAGTTCGGCCCGTCCGGCGAACCGGCGGTAGAGGGTGGCGCTGCCGACTCCGGCGCGCCGGGCTATGTCGTCGAGCGGTGCGTCCACGCCCTGGTCGGCGTAGATCTCCCGGGCCGCTGCGATCAGCATCTCGCGGTTGCGTTGCGCATCCCTGCGCAACGGAGTCGCCTTGTTCACACGGTCGCCCATGAGCGGAAACCCTAACACTAAGCGGGGAATTCTCTCCGGTTCATGTTTGAAATCGCGAGAATGGGGAACAGCCCCCATTTCCCGTGGTCGGAGAGGGATCGGGAAGGAAGCCGGGCCACGGCGGGGTGCCGCCGCGGCCCGTGATGTGGTGTCAGCGGTCCGTCATCGCGGCTCCGGGACCATCGCGAGGGGGCCGGGGGTGAGGCTCATCTGCGGCCGGGGGCGGACCCGGGCGCCGGGCACGGGCCGCAGCCGCCAGCGGCCGGCCACGGTGGCCAGCGCGAGGACGGCCTCCGTCATACCGAAGACATCACCGAGGCACTTCCGGCTCCCGGCGCCGAAGGGCAGATAGGAGCCGCGCGTCATCTCCCCGGCCCGTTCCGGCAGCCAGCGGTCCGGGTCGAAGGTCTCCGGCCGGGGGAACGCCCTGGCGTCGCGGTGCAGTACATAGGGGCTGATCAGTATGTCGGACCCGGGCGGCAGCCACCGCCCGGCCAGCTCCGTGCCCTCGGTGGTGGTGCGGGTGATGATCCAGGCGGGCGGGAACAGCCGGAGCGCCTCGGTGAACACCCGCTGGGTGTGGACCAGCCGGGGCACATCGGCGAAGGCCGGGGTCCGTCCGCCCGCCACCGCGTCCACCTCGGCGTGCAGCGCGGCCTCGGCCGCCGGATCGCGGCCCAGCAGGAACCAGGTCCAGGTCAGCGCGGCGGCCGTGGTCTCGATCCCGGCCAGCAGCAGGGTCAGCACCTGGTCGTGGATCTCCCGCTCCGACAGCCGCTCCCCGGTCTCCTCGTCCCGGGCGGCGAACAGCGCGGAGAGCAGGTCGCCGCGGTCGCCGCCGGTGGCCCGGTAGTCGGCGATCAGACGGTCGATCCGCCGGTGGAGCCGGGTCAGGGCCGTCATGAAGGCGCGGTTGGCCGCGAGCGGCAGCCGGGCGACGAGCCCGGTGGGGTCGATCGCCCGGTGGTACGCGCCCCGGACCACGGTCCGCAGACAGTGCTGGACCTCGGCCACGGCATGCGGCGCCATATCGGTGGTGAACAGCGCGCGGGCGGTGATCCGGGTGGTGAGCGTCTGCATCTCCCGGCCGACGTCGACCGCCCGCCCCGCGCTCCACGATCCGGCCACCGCCGCGCACTCGTGCCGCGCCACCTCGGCGTACCCCTCGATCCGGGCGGGGTGGAACGCGGGCTGCACCAGCCGCCGCTGCCTCCGGTGGTCCGCGCGCCCGGCGGTGATCAGGCCGTTGCCGAGGATCTGCCGGGCCTTGTCCTTCACCGGGCCGCCGCTGTCGTAGACGCGGCCGTTGAGCAGCACCTGCTGGACCAGCTCCGGGTGGAGCGGGAGGTGGACGCGCCGGGGGCCGAGCCGGAGCTCCAGGAGATCGCCGTGGGCGGGCAGGGACGCCAGGAACGCCAGCGGCCGGCGGGCCAGTTGCGGGGCGTGGCCGACCAGCGGGAGCCCACCGGGGGCGGTGGCGATCCGCCAGTCGCGGGTGACCGTGTGCTGCGCGGTCCTCATACGGGGGAGTCCTTCCTGTGCGGGCCTCACCGGATGCGCGAGTTGACGTGGTTCACGGCCGCCCGGTAGCGCTCGCTGCCGATGGTCCAGATGAAGTTGCCGTACAGCAGGTCCAGCAGGATGTCCCGGCTGACCTCGTCGAACGCCTTGATGCACCGGATGTCCTCGGATATGTCGTCCAGCCGGTCCTGGAAGAACTCCTCGAAGGCGGACCGGTCGGAGACGTCGCACAGCCGGAAGCAGTTGGTGATCTGCCCCAGGGAGGCCTCACGGTCGAAGGAGTAGAAGTCATTGACGATCGCGAGTCCACGGGTGGTCATCCGGGCGGCAAGTCCCGTCTTGGCGTGCTCGGTGAACTCCCGGTGCCGGTAGACCGGATAGGACATCCTCATCCAGAAGTCGACGCCGACGTCCGTCACCCGGAAGCGGAAGTACTGCTCCGGGGAGGTGCCGCACAGCGCCGCCTTGAGCGGGGAGCCACGGAACATGTGGTCGCTGGTGACGAAGGCGCGGGCGGCCTCGTACGCGAACCAGGCGTCCTCCCCGCCGTAGTAGCGCTCGCAGATCGCGCGCAGCCGGGGCAGGAACAGCTCGAAGTCGTGCAGGGCCGGATCCATGTCGTCCCAGACGAACGTGACGCAGTTGAGGACGCAGACGGCCTTGAACGCCTCCATGTCCCGTAGGTGGCGCGCGCTCTGGGAGCAGCACACCACCTCCAGATAGGAGATCCAGCGCTCGTCCGAGACGGTCGCGCCCAAGGGGGCCACGGCGGCGTTGCACGCGGCGATGACCTCGCGCAGCTCGTCGAGGGCGAGCCTGCGGGGGACCGGCCGGTGGCCGATGGCCTGTGCGAACAGCTTGGTGAACCGGCGGGTGCACTCCTCCCGGTACGGGAGCAGACTGGGCGTGTCGAGCCCCGCGGACGCGGGCCCCAGGAGATCGGCGGTCATGAGGTCCTCACCGTGGCGAGCCGGGCCAGTCGCCGCAGCGCCGCGACCGCGTCCGGGGTGAACGGGGCGGTGTCCAGGGCGTGCAGCGCCCGTTGTCTGCGGTCGTCGATCATCTGCTCCACCGTCTCCCGGGCGCCGGTGGCGTCGAAGACCTCCCGGACGATGGCGGCCTGCTTCTCGTCCAGCAGGGGGTCGCCGAGCAACTCGCGCAGCTGGGCGTCCTGGACGCCGTCGGCGGCGCGCAGGGCCAGGGCGGTGAGGGTGGTGTTCTTGCCCGCGCGCAGATCGTCCAGCGGGGACTTACCGGTCGACTCCGCCGTTCCGTACACCCCGAGCAGATCGTCCCGGAGCTGGAACGCCTCGCCGAGCGGCAGGGCGTAGCGGCTGAGGGCGTCCAGGGCCGCGGGTCCGGCACCCGCGACGGCGGCGCCGATGTGCAGCGGGCGCTCCACGGTGTAGGTGGCGGTCTTGTAGCGGTTGACCGTGAGGGTGGCCTCGACGTCGTCGGTGAGCGCGCCGGTGGCCTGGAGGTCGAGGAACTGACCGAGCATCACCTCGGTGCGCATCGTGGACAGCGGAGGCAGGACGGCGGCCAGCTGCGCGGGGGTGAGGCCCGCGGTGTGCAGGAGCTCGTCCGACCACAGCAGGGCGAGATCGCCGAGCAGGACCGCGCCGTTGACCCCGGCCCGTTCGATCCGCTCCGGGGCCAGCCGGGCGGCGCCCAGCGCGGCCAGGGTGCGGTGCATCGTCGGACGGCCACGGCGGACCGGACTGTCGTCCATGACATCGTCGTGCAGGAGCGCGAAGGCGTGGAACAACTCCAGACCGGCGGCGACGCGTAACACCGGACCGGGGTCGCCGGTGCCGCCGACGGCCCGCCAGCCGGTGACGCACAGCAGCGGCCGAATGCGTTTTCCGCCCGACAGGAAATCCGCGAGCAGTCCGGAGAGCGTGGGCGGTCCGGGAGGCGCCGGACTACCGGACTTGGTGTCGAGAAAGTCGTCGAGAACGCGTTCCACCGCGGTGCGCACGGCATCGGTGTCCAAGAAGTCGGGGCTGAGCGTGGGTGTGGTCACGAGGCCAGGCTCCTCCACGTCTGCATAGGAAATGGGTTGGGTGCGGCAAGGAAAAGAAGACAGGTGTGAGCCCGGTAATCCACGAATGGCGGATGCCTGTCGGGCCGGTACCGGACACCGTTACGGACGCGCTGTTACCCGAGGCGTTCCGCTGGATGGCCGACCGACGGCCGGAATACCGAGCGCAGTTCATAGCCGCAGGTCAGGCGCACGATGCAACAGATGGGCCACCGCGGTCTCGACCGTGCGGTGCGCGGTGAAGGGGCCCACTGATATGCGCCCATATTTCCCCTTGAGTGCCGCCAAACTACCCACTCGGACGTGCGCATTCTAGTCACATCTTCGACAGAACCGGAAGAGTGTTCTTCCGGTAACAGTATGTCGGCGGCCAAAGCGGAGAGAAGTCTCCGGGTATGGGGAGTGTGAAAAGAGACCGGCACACAAAAAGTGTGCCGGTCTTTGCCGCCCCGCGGCCCTTTGCTGACGCATGGGTCAATAAGGGGCCCGTGGTCTCAGACCTTGCGGTAGTCGTACGCCTCCGAGGCCGCCTGTAGGACCGCGTCCACATCCGCCCCCGTGGAGGCGGTGACCACCGCGGCGACCGCGCCCTCGACCAGCGGCGCGTCCACCAGCCGGGCACCGTCGGGCAGTTCGTCGCCCTCGGCCAGCAGCGATTTCACGGTCAGCACCGCGCTGCCCAGATCGACCAGAACAGCGACGCCCGCGCCCTGGTCCACCGCGTGGGCCGCCTCGGTGATCAGTTCCGGGCTGGTGCCCAGTCCGCCGTCCGGGTTGCCCCCGGCGGCGCGTATCGGGGTGTCGGAGCCGCCCGCGAGCCCGGCCGCCATCTCCGCTATCGACGCGGCGACCGCCGCGCTGTGCGAGACCAGCACGATGCCGACCCGCTTCTCCTGGGTCTCCCCGCTCATCGGGCGGCCTCCGTGAGAGCCGCGACGATCAGCGCCGACGAGGCGGCGCCCGGGTCCTGGTGGCCGATGCTGCGCTCACCGAGATAGCTGGCCCGGCCCTTGCGCGCGAGCATCGGGGTGGTGGCCAGCGCGCCCTGCTCGGCGGCCTCGGCCGCCGCGGTGAACGAACCGCCACCGGCCAGCTCCTCCACCGCGGGGAGCAGCGCGTCCAGCATCGTCTTGTCGCCGGGTGCGGCACCGCCCAGCTGCGCCACCGCGTCCACCCCGGCCCGCAGGGCGTCCGTGAGCTGCTGGGGGGTGATCTCCTCGGCGTCACCGAGGGCCTTGCCCGCGCGGCGCAGCAGGGTGCCGTACAGCGGGCCGGAGGCACCGCCGACCTTGGAGATCAGCTGGCGTCCTGCCAGGACGAGGGCGGCCCCGGGGGAGCCTGGCCGCTCCTTGTCCAGTGCCTCGGCCACGGCGGCGAAACCGCGCTGCATATTGGTGCCGTGGTCGGCGTCGCCGATCGCGGAGTCCAGCTCGGTGAGCCGGGCGGCGTCACGGGTCACGGACGCGGCCGCGGCGGTGAGCCAGCGGTGGAAGAAAGGGGTGTCGAGCACGTGTTCGACGGCGGGTTCACTGCTGGACACAGACGCCTCCTCGGTCGATAGCGAACGGCGACAGCGTACGTACGGGGGTCGGCCGGTCCGTCAGCAGCCCCACCGCAGCCCGGCGGTCCGTACGGGCGCGTCCCACAGTCGCAGCAGTTCCTCGTCGACCTGGCAGAGCGTGACCGAAGCCCCCGCCATGTCGAGTGAGGTGACGTAGTTGCCGACGAGCGTACGTGCCACCGCCACCCGGCGCTCGCCGAGCACCCGGTGCACCTCGGCGGCGAAGCCGTACAGCTCCAGCTGCGGGGTTGCGCCCATTCCGTTGACCAGGACCAGGACCGGGTTCTCCGGGGGCAGGTCCTCCAGCACCACGTTCACCGCGTAGTCGGCGATCTCGCGGGAGGTCATCATGGCCCTGCGCTCACGGCCCGGTTCGCCGTGGATGCCCACGCCCAACTCCAGTTCCCCGGCCGGGAGGTCGAAGGTGGGGCCGCCCTTGGCGGGGGTGGAACAGGCGGTCAGCGCCACCCCGAAGCTGCGGGAGAGCTCGTTCACCCGGCGGGCGATGGCCTCCACCCGCTCCAGCGGCATGCCCTCCTCGGCGGCGGCGCCCGCGATCTTCTCCACGAACAGGGTGGCGCCGGTGCCGCGGCGGCCGGCTGTGTAGAGGCTGTCGGTCACCGCCACGTCATCGTTGACCAGTACCTTGGCCACCTGGACGCCCTCGTCCTCGGCCAGTTCGGCGGCCATGTCGAAGTTGAGGACGTCACCGGTGTAGTTCTTCACGATGAACAGCACGCCCTTGCCGCTGTCCACGGCGGCCGCGGCGCGCACCATCTGGTCGGGCACGGGTGAGGTGAAGACCTCCCCGGCACAGGCGGCGTCGAGCATGCCGCGCCCCACGAAACCGCCGTGCAGCGGTTCGTGTCCGGAACCGCCGCCGGACACCAGGGCCACCTTGTCGGCGACCGGGGCGTCCTTCCGGACGATCACGCGATTCTCGACGTCCACCGTCAGCTCGGGGTGGGAGGCGGCCATTCCGCGCAAGGCGTCGGAGACCACGGATTCGGCGACGTTGATGAGCATCTTCATGGGTGTGTCCGTCCTCCGCCGGGTGGGGGCTGTTCACCGCTCAAACAGCCTACGGATCCGGCGCTGACATGGCACCCCTTGGACATGGAGCCGAACGGCCTAATAGGCCGAAAAAGGTACATAGGCATCATATGGTGCGCGCATGGAGAATACTGCCGCATCGGCGACCGCTGTCGCGCGCCCACGCCCGCATCCGCCTGAGCTGCCGCGGCACCGGCGCCGGGTGCCCTGGCTGGGCCTGGTGGCCGCCGGGTATGCCGTGGTCCAGCTCGCCGTGGTCGTCCCGCACACCGGACACGCGCTGGGCTGGGACGAGTCCGTCTACGTCTCCCAGGTGGACCCGCGCAATCCGCCCGCGTTCTTCAGCGCCCCGCGCTCGCGCGGCATCAGCCTGCTGGTCGCCCCCGTCGTGGCCGCGACCTCCTCCGTTCCGGCGCTCCGGCTGCTCCTGACGGTGCTTTCCGCGCTCGCGCTCTACGCCTCCTTCCGGGTCTGGACCCGGCTGCTGCCCCGGACCACGGTCGCGCTGGCCGCGCTGCTGTTCTCCGGCCTGTGGATCACGGTGATCAGCGGGCCCGCGGTGATGCCGAACCTGTGGGTCGCGCTGGGCGCCGTGGCCGCCGTCGGGTGGTTCCTGCGGGTTCCGGCCGACCGCAACGCCCGCTGGTGGCTGGCCGCCGTCCTGGCGGGTGTCACCCTCGTCCGCACCCCCGACGGCGGCTGGCTCGGGCTGCCCCTGCTCATCGGCGCCGTCGCCGTCCGCGCCTGGCGGCCCGCACTGCCCGCCGTGGTCGGCGGACTGCTGCTCGGCGCGGCCCAGTGGATCGGCGAGGCGTACGACCGGTTCGGCGGTATCAGCCAGCGGCTGGACGTCTCCAGTGATGTCGAGGGCGGGATGGGGCTGCACTTCGCCGTCAGCGCCGCGCTCCGCAGCCTCAACGGGCCGCAGCTCTGCCGGCCCTGCGAAGTGCCGCTGCGCCACCCGGAGCTGACCGTCTGGTGGCTCGCGCTGCCGCTGCTCACCGCCGCGGCGGTGGTCGCGGCCCTGCGCGACCGCCAGCAGCGGCGCACCCGGATCCGGGTCGGCCTGGGGCGGCCCGACCCGCGCCGGACCCCGGGTCTGCCGACCACCGTGCTGCCCGTCGTCTGCGCGGCCGCGCTCTCCGTGCCCTATCTGCTGCTCATCGACTACTCCGCGCCGCGCTTCCTGATGCCCTCCTACGCGCTGCTCGCGCTGCCCATCGCCGGGCTGGTGTTCCGCGCGGTGCGCGCGGCGAAGTCACCCCGGCACATGGCCGTCGCGCTCGGGGTCGTCGTCGCCCTCCAGCTCATCAGTCAGTACGCGGTCCTCAGCCATGCCGCGGGCCAGTCCGACACGGTCACCGGGCGGTACCGCACGGCGGCCGACGCGCTCGCCCGGCTGGGGCTGCGGCCGCCCTGCCTGGTGATCGGTGACCGTGCGCTGCCCGTCGCGTACCACGCGGGCTGCTCCTCCGCGCAGACCAGCGGCAACAACAAGTCCACCACCCCCGCGGCGCTGCTGCGCCGGTCCGCCCATGAGCCCACCGCCGTGCTCACCAAGCGCAAGGGCGGGCATCCGCCGTCCTACGCCCGCGACTGGGTCGCGTATCCGCTGGCGGGCACCGAGTGGAACGCCCATCTGCCGGTCGAGCAGGCGCGGGAGCTGGAGGCGCGGAGATCCGGGCAGGGGACGTCCGGCAAGCCGGGGACCATGGGCGCCATGACGGCCGAACCCGCCGTGGGCTGGTCCCGGTTCGCGTCGGAGGAGCCCGGACTCGCCGGCGCCGTGCGGGACCGCTTCGGCCAGTACCGCCACCATGTGCTCGCCACCGTGCGCAAGGACGGCTCGCCGCGGCTGACCCCGCTCGACGTCACCTTCGGCGCCGGGGAGCTGTGGCTCGCGCTGACCCCCGCGTCGTACAAGGAGCTGGACCCGCGTCGTGATCCGCGGTTCTCGCTCCAGGCCAACCCCGGCCCGCGGGACGTGATGGCCGAGGGTGACGCGCGCGTCAGCGGCCGGGTGGTCGAGGTGACCGACCCCGAGGTGATCGACCGCTATGTCGAGGCGGTCCGGCCGTCACAGCCGTTCCACCTCTTCCGCGCCGAGGTGTCCGAGGTGGCTCACACCTCGGTGGAGGAGTCCGGCACGGTGCTGCGCACCTGGCGTCCGGGGCAGCCGGTGCGGACCGTACGCCCGGACGGTGACACCGCCCCGCCGCGGGGGGAGGTCCTGCCGGGTGACACCGCCTCGCCGGGGAGGGAGACTCAGCCGGGCGGCGAGGCCCCGCCGAGCGAGACCCCGACGGAGGAGACCGCGCCGGATGGGGCCATGCCGGAGGGGGCGCTGCCGGACGAGACCTCACCGGAGGGGAGTTCACCGGATGAGACCCCGCCGGCCGAGGTTCCGCCGGGCGGGTCCGGGGGCCGCACGCCGGTCGAACCCCCGCCCAGCGTCACCGTCGAACCGTCCGTCACGGGCCGGGACTGACCGCCCGCCACCGACACTTCACGGACGAGGTGAGATCGATCCGGCGTGCCACCACCCCTCGGGCGGACCGCTGGAGCGGGCGCCGGAGCTGAAGGCGACCGGGGTCAGCCCAGGCTGACCCCGGAGCTGGTGGCCCGCTTCCACCGTGGCGGACTGCGGTGACCACCGACCACCCGGCCCCGATCGACAGCTGGCCGACAGCGAACTGACGGATCGTCGGATACCTGTCGCACGGACCCTTCCGCATTGGTGGAACACGTTCTACCGTGCCCCTCGATCCCAGGACGCTCCCATCACCGCCGTCGCGGCACACGTGAGACTCCAGGAGGGGCCGTGGACCTCGAATTCACCCCTGAGCAGCGGCGGTTGCGCGCCGAACTGCGGACCTACTTCACCGAGCTGGTCCCCGACAACGCCTACGCCCGCTACGCGGATCCCGCCGGGCAGAAGCGGTTCTACCGCGAGACCATCCGGAGGCTGGGCGCCGACCGCTGGCTGGGCGTCGGCTGGCCCCAGGAGTACGGCGGACGCGGCCTCGGCCCCGTCGAGCAGTTCATCTTCTTCGACGAGGCCGCCCAGGCGGGCGTACCGCTGCCCCTCATGGCCCTCAACACCGTCGGGCCCACCCTGATGCGGTACGGCACCGAGGAGCAGAAGGCGTACTTCCTGCCGAAGATCCTCTCCGGCGAGATCGACTTCGCCATCGGCTACAGCGAACCCGACGCCGGGACCGACCTCGCCTCACTGAAGACCCGCGCGGTGCGCGAGGGCGACACCTACGTCGTCAACGGACAGAAGACCTGGACCACCAACGGCGACACCGCCGACTGGGTCTGGCTCGCCGTCCGCACCGACCTCGACGCCCGGCCCCACAAGGGCATCAGCATCCTGCTGGTGCCGACCCGCGACCCCGGCTACTCCTGCACCCCCATCACCACCCTGGCCTCGCACGACACCACGTCCAGCTACTACGAGGACATCCGGGTGCCGGTGAACCGCCGGGTCGGCGAGGAGAACGAGGGCTGGCGCATGATCACCACCCAGCTCAACTACGAACGCGTCACCCTCGCCGCGCACGGCACCATGGCCATCCGCGCCCTGCGCGGCGTCCGGCAGTGGGCCGCCGACACCAAACTCGCCGACGGCCGCCGGGTGATCGACCTCGGCTGGGTACGCGCCCGGCTGGCCCGCACCCACGCCCGGCTGGACGCCATGAAACTGCTCAACTGGCAGATGGTGGACGCCCTCCAGCGCGAGACCCTCACCCCGCAGGACGCCTCCGCCGTCAAGGTGTACGGCTCCGAGGCCCGCCGCGACGCCTACGCCTGGCTGATGGAGATCGTCGGCACGGCGGGCCCGCTCAAGGAGGGCTCGGCGGGCGCGGTGCTCCACGGCGAACTGGAACGCGGCTACCGCAGCAGCGTGGTCTTCACCTTCGGCGGCGGCAACAACGAGGTCCAGCGGGAGATCATCTCCTGGATCGGACTGGGGATGCCGCGGGTGCGGCGCTGAGCCGATGTGACCACGGGTCTGAGAACTACCGGAGACGTGTCGCAGTGCGGACAAGGTCGGCGACGGCTCTGGACCGACTGTGCGGTGGCCAGGCGATCACGGTGGTGACGTTCGGCGCGTCCACCACGGGCACGGCGGCGAGGTCACCGGGCAGTTGGGCTCGGCACGACTCCGGTGAGACCGCGCAAGCCCGGCCGAGCGCGACGAGCTGCAACAACTGCGCGAAGTCACGGACCCGCGGGCCGGGGCCGGGCGGGTAGGCGCCGTCCGGGCCAGGCCAACGTGGCAGCGGAAGGTCCGGCAGCCCGGTGATGTCGGCCATGTGCACATGGGTCCGGGCAGTGAGCGGATGCCCGGCCGGCAGGACCACGACCTGGCCCTCCGTGCTGAGCTCTTCGGTGTCGAACCCGGCCGTCGAGTCGAACGGCCGGTGCAGCAGCGCCACATCGGCCCGGCCCTCGCGCAGAAGTCGTTCCTGCTCGGCCGGGCCGCACAGGATGACGTCGACGGCGACCGCGCCGGGTTCGGCGGCGTACGCGTCGAGCAGTTCCGCCAGCAGTTCGCGGGACGCGCTGGCCTTCGTCACCAGGACCAGGCCGGGACGCCCGGTCGCGGAAAGGGCGGCGTGGCGGGTCCGGCGCTCAGCAGCGTCGACCGCGCCGAGGGCCGCCCGGCCCTCGGTCATCAGTACCGAACCGGCCTCGGTCAGCGTGACGGTGCGGCTGGTCCGGTCCAGCAGCGTTACCCCGAGCCGGCGTTCGAGCTGCTGGATCGCCCGTGACAGGGGCGGCTGCGCGATCCCGAGCCGCTGCGCGGCGCGCCCGAAGTGCAGCTCTTCAGCGACAGCGACGAAATAGCGCAGTTCCCGGGTTTCCACCCGGCCACGCTACCCCGGATCAATACCCGGACGGTATCGTTGCCCACCCTTTCGGTCTTGGCCCCCCGCCGGAGTCCGAGGGCAGCATGGTCCCCATGAGCGAACGAACGATTGCGCTGGTCACCGGCGCGAACAAGGGAATCGGCTACGAGATCGCCGCGGGCCTTGGAGCCCTCGGCTGGAGCGTCGGAGTCGGCGCCCGCGACGATCAGCGCCGAAAGGCCGCAGTGGAGAGCCTGCGCACGGCCGGCGTCGACGCGTTCGGCGTACCACTGGACGTGACCGACGACGCGAGCGTCATCGCCGCCGCACGGCTGATCGAGGAACAGGCCGGACGCCTCGACGTGCTCGTCAACAACGCCGGCATCGCCGGCCGCATGCCGCAGGAGCCCACCCGGGTCGATCCGGCCACCGTCCGGACGGTCGTGGAGACCAACGTGATCGGCGTCATCCGTGTCACCAACGCGATGATGCCGCTGCTGCGCCGCTCTGCTTCACCTCGGGTCGTGAACATGTCCAGCAGTGTCGGCTCCCTCACCCTGCAGTCAGGAACCACTGCTGAGCAGAGGACGGGGCCGGTGGCCGTGGCGTACGCGCCGTCGAAGACGTTCCTGAACGCCGTCACCCTGCAGTACGCCCGGGACCTGAGCGGCACGAACATCCTGATCAACGCCGGCTGCCCCGGCTACGTCGCGACCGACCTCAACGGCTTCCACGGTGTACGCACCCCCGAACAGGGCGCGGCGATCGCCATCAAACTCGCGACCCTGCCCGACGACGGCCCGACCGGCCGGTTCTTCGACGACGCGGGTGTAGTGCCCTGGTGATGCGCACAGCGGTCATCACCCGGTGAGAGGGGACAGCCGGCCTGGTGTGGCGCGCCGCCGGGGTGGGGCGGACGCGGGGCCGCACCCGCCGCCGGCCGTTCGCGACATTCGTACAAGACCGGCAGCCGCCGCCCCCGCACCATCGCCCTATGACCGACCACGACGCACAGCGAGCGCAGCCGATGCATGTGGACCGCGACGGACCGCGGGACGCGCCGCCACTGCTGCTCATCCACGGGTCCGGAGCCTCGGGCGCCTCCTGGGGGCCGGTGGTCCCCGCCCTCGCCGCCCGTCATCATGTCGTCCGGATCGACCTCCCCGGCTGCGGCCAGTCCCCGCCCGCCAGGTCCTACGACGTTGCGGCCCAGGCGGGCCGCGTGGCGGCGCTGCTCGACGAACTCGGGCTGCGCGCGGTCACCGTGGCCGGCCACTCCAGCGGTGGATACCTCGCCACCGCGCTCGCGGAGCAGCGCCACGACCTGGTGGGTTCACTGGCGATGATCAGCACCGGCCCGCGCCTCGACGCGCTCCTGCCACAGCCGGCCATCCTCCGCGCCCTGCTGGCACCGCCCTTCGGGCCGCTGCTGTGGCGGCGGCGTTCGGACGCGATGATCCGCAAGAGCATCGTTGCCATGCTCGCCGGCCCTGCGGCCATCCCGCCCGGCATGGTCGCCGACCTGCGGAGCACCACGTACCGCGCCTTCCGTGAAGTGCTGCGCGAGAACTCCGCGTACCTCGCCGAGCAGTCCGTGCCCGAGCGGCTCACCGCCCTCGGGCTCCCGGTGCTCGTGGTCTTCGGCGCTGCCGATCCCCGGTGGGATCCGGCGTCGGCGCGCCGGTACGACGTCGTGCCGGACGTGCGGGTCGAGATGCTGCCGGGCGTTGGTCACATGCCCATGCTGGAAGCGCCCGAGGCGGTGGGTCGGCTGCTTCTCGACTTCGTGTCCCCCTACTCCGGCTGCTCCGGAGCCGCGTCGGCAGGCCCGGCCTAGAGTGGTGCCGTGTCGTCGCGGTGCGTACCACCCGTGTGGTCGGGCGTCGAGATCGCGGTACCGGTGCCCTCGGACCGGCTGCCCGGCATCAGCATGGCCGGATTCCGCCAGCGTGTCGCCGCGCCCGTCGATATCGCGATGGTCGCGCATCCGTCCGTCACCCTGCTCATCGATCTGAGTGACGATCACGGCCTGGTCTGCGACGCCCAGGGGCGCCGCGGACGCGGCAGTGTCGTGATCGGGCTGGCCCCCGGGGAGCTACGGGCGTCCGGCCTGGTGGGCGAGTGCCTGCAGATCCGGCTGCAGCCGGGTGTGGCGGCCGTGGTGCTCGGCCCGTCGGCCGTGGCCGGCGGAAGCGTGGAGTCCTTGGCGGACGTCTGGGGCCGCGATGCCGTGCGCATCGAGGAGCGGCTGCGTACCGCCGGGTCGTGGGGCGAGCGGTTCGCGATGGTGGCGGACGTCGTCCGCCGGCGGACCGGGGACGGTCTGCGGGTCGATCCGGAGGTCGCCCACGTCTGGAGGCGGACGGTCGCCGACGGTGGCCGGGTGCGTATCGACGGTCTGGCGGACGAGGTCGGCTGGAGCCACAAGCGTCTGTGGGCGCGTTTCCGGGGGCAGCTCGGCATCACCCCCAAGCGGGCCGCCCAGCTGGTGCGGTTCGACCATGCGGCCCATCTGCTCGCGGCGGGTCTTCCTCCCGCCGGTGTCGCGGCCGAGAGCGGTTACGTCGACCAGCCCCATCTGCACCGCGACGTAAAGGCGTTCACGGGGCTTACGCCGACCGCCGTCGCCGCCGCGCCGTGGCTGGCGATCGACGACGTCGCGTGGCCGGACTCCTGGCGGGCAGGGAGGCCCGTGACCGGTGGCGTACTCGCTTCCGGCCAGCGCTGAGACGCCCGGCCCGGACCTTCCTGTGTTCCCGGCCGACACCCGCACGGGGCTCTTCGCCATGCCTGGTGCCCGAAAGCGCCACGGCCCCGCCGAGGTGAGGGCCGATCAGCCGTACCCCGGAGCCGACCGCGGGTTCCGTTCCGAGTGTCCAGGAAGCTGCGCCTGCCTCACCCGGAACGCTCTCGCGCAGCGCGCGATCCTCGCCCGCAGCACCATCGCCAAGGTCGAGCGGGGGCCCGGATCCGGCTCGCCGGGCCGGGGATAGCCTGGCCCGCAGGAGGTGGTGGTCATGGCGGCCCCGTTGTCCGGCTCCCACGGCGTCCACGGCACCGACGCGGGGCTGTACGGCCCGCGCTCCGTGACATGGCAGCTCCATGGTGATCCGGTGATGTGGATCGCGGGGGTGCGCGCCCTGTACCTCCAGGCGCTGCATCCGCTCGCGGTCCGCGGGGTCACCCAGAACTCCGACTTCCGCGAGGACGCCTGGGGGCGGCTGCTCCGTACCGCGCGGTTCGTCGCCACCACCACCTACGGCACCACCGAGGCCGCCGAGCGCGCCGGGGCCCGGGTCCGCGGTATCCACCGCAGGCTCTCCCTGACCGATCCCGCCACCGGTGCCCGGCTCGGTGTCGACGAGCCCGAACTGCTGCTGTGGGTGCACTGCGCCGCGATCGACTCCTATCTCCAGGTGACCCGGCGCTCCGGCTATCCGCTCACCGACGCCCAGGCGGACGCCTACGTCGCCGAGAACACCGAGGCGGCCCGGCTGGTCGGTCTCGATCCGGCGGCGGTTCCCGGCAGCACCGGGGAGTTGGCCGCCTACTTCCGCGCGGTGCGCCCCCGGCTCGCCGCCACGCCCGAGGCGCGCGAGGTGGACGCCTTTCTGCGCCGGCCTCCGGTTCACGCCCTGCTGGTCCCGGCGCGCGAGGCGATCTGGGGGCGCTTCGCGGCGCTGGCCTATGCCTCCCTGCCCTCGTACGCCCACGCCCTGTACGGCCGTTCCGCACCCGCTCCCGCCGTCGTCACCCGGCGGCTGAGGGTGGCCGGCAGGGCGCTGCGCTGCATTCCGCCCAGGGTGCGCTGGCAGCTCCCGCCCAAACACATCCTGCGCGCCATGGAGCGGCTCGGTCCCGGTACGCGCCCCTCGCCCTACAAACTCCGCAGAAACGCGGCCATACTGGACAGCGGGGACGGGCCGGCCGCGGCGAGAGGCGCGACCGGCATCCACGGGGGCGGTGGAAGGGAGCACCTTCCGCCGAAGGCAGGAGAAGAATGGCGGACACCAGGCTGATCAAGGGCCGGTACCGACTGCTCGACCTGATCGGGCGCGGGGGAATGGGCGAGGTGTGGCGGGCGCGGGACGAGGCGCTCGGCCGTCGCGTCGCCGTCAAGTGCCTCAAACCGCTGGGGCCGCGGCACGACGAGGCGATCGGCGATGTACTGCGGGAGCGGTTCCGGCGCGAGGCGCGGGTCGCCGCGGCGCTCCAGCACCGCGGGGTGACCGTGGTCCATGACTTCGGCGAGGACGAGGGCGTGCTCTTCCTCGTCATGGAACTGCTGGAGGGGCGCGACCTCGGTCAGCTGCTGGAGGACAACGACCACCGTCCGCTGCCGGTGCCGGACGTCCTGGACATCGCCGGCCAGGTCGCCGCCGCCCTCGCGTACACCCATCAACAGGGCATCGTGCACCGCGATCTGAAACCGGCCAACATCATGCGGCTCGCCGACGGCGGGGTGAAGCTCTGCGACTTCGGTATCGCCCGCCCCGGCCACGGCATCGGTCCCACGTCCCGGCTCACCGGCACCGGTGTGGCCATGGGGACCCCGCACTACATGTCGCCCGAGCAGATCGTGGGCGGTGCCGTCGACCACCGCAGCGATCTGTACTCACTGGGCTGTGTGCTGTACGAACTGGCCACCGGAGCACCGCCGTTCGACCTCGGGGACGCCTGGGCGATCCTGGTCGGCCACCGGGACACCGTGCCCGTCCCGCTCCGGCGCCACCGCCCCGAACTGCCCGACCGGTTCGAGCGGGTGGTGCTCGATCTGCTCGCCAAGGACCCGGAGTGCCGTCCGCGCGACGCCACCGACCTCGCCGAGCGGATCGCGGTGGCGCGGACCGTCCGGTTCCCGGTGGCCGGGGAGCGGGCCGTCCGGCTGCCGGGGCCCCGGCTTCCGGTCTGGGCCGAGCGGATGACCACCGGCTCCCCGGCGGGCGGCACGGCCGCGGGACGGTCCACCCCGCCGGACCCGCCCGCGGTGCTCACGGGCGCCTGGACCGGCCCCCGTTCCGTACTGTCGCCCGCTCCGCCGGCGGACCTCACGGCGGCTGCCCCGTCAGGGGCCGTGGCGGCGCATCCACCCGTGGCGCCGCTCCACACCCCGGCACCGGAGGCCGTCCTGCGGCTCGGTGAGCGTCACCAGGCCGGACTGCGCCTGGGGCGGCTCGGCCGCTGGCGGGAGGCGGCCCGGCTGCACCGCGCGGTGGCCACCGAGCGCGAACGGCTGCTCGGCCCCGACCACCCCGACACCCTCGCCAGCCGCTACGAGATCGCCTTCGCCCTGGGCCGTCTGGACCACCCCGGCCAGGCGCTGCGCGGGTACGCCGAGGTCGCGGCGGCCCGTGAACGGGTGCTGGGCCCCGGCCACCCCGATACGCTCGCCGCCCGCCAGGAGACCGCGTTCACCCTGGGCCGCCTCGGCCACCACACCGAGGCCCACCGGATCTACGCCGCCGTGCTCACCATCCGTCAGCGGACCATGGGCGCCGACCACCCCGACACCCTGCGCTGCCGCCACAACCTCGCGTTCAACCTGGGGCGTCTGGGCCGCCATCAGGACGCCTACCGGATGGCGTGCGAGGTGGCCTCCGCCCGGGCCCGGGTGCTGGGCGCCGAGCACCCCGACACCCTGGTCACCCGCTCGGAGGTGGCGTACGCCCTCGGGCGGCTCGACCGCTGGGAAGAGGCGCTGAGCGGCTACCGCGAGGTGGCCGACGCCCGGGCCCGGTCGCTCGGCCCGGACCACCCGGACACCTTCGCCGCCCGCTACGAGGTGGGCATCAGCCTCGGGCGGCTGCACCGCGCGGCGGAGGCGCTGACGGTCTACCGCGCCCTCGTCGCGGACCGCACCCGTGTCCAGGGCGCCGCGCATCCGGAGACCCTGCGCGCCCGGCACGGCCTCGGCGTCAACCTCGGCCGCCTCGGGCGCTGGACGGAGGCCCTCGCCGAGGCGCGTGAGGTGCGGGACCTGCGCGAGCGCACCCTCGGTCCGGACCATCCCGACACCCTGGTGAGCGAACGGGAGGTGGCCGTGGCGCTCGGCTGGCAGGGCCGCTGGTGGGACGCGCTGGCCGGATACCGGCGGGTCGCCCGGGTCCGCGCCCGGGTGCTGGGGCCCGACCACCCCGACACGGTGGCCGGCCGCGCCGATGAGTCCCACTGCCTGGAACAACTGGGCCGCCGTCCCGCGCCCATGGCCCCCCACCAGTCCACGACCACCGAACACCGCGCCTACGGCTGACGGATGGCCGGGCGCCCGCCGCGCGAGCGGACGGTCCCGCGCCGATGCCCGGGCCGCGAGCTGTTCCTCCGCGCTCCATCCGCGCGGTGGCGCATCGCGGGCGCGGGGTGGGTCCTCGCGGGCCCGGTGCGCATGGGCGCTCGCCCGCACCCCCCGCCTGCCGTCGGGCGGACGGGCCGCGCCCCGGCGTCCCGGGCGCGTTCGCGCGTCACGATGCGCAGCGGGCGGCCCGTGCGGGTCCGGCCCCGGGCCGCGCTTGCCGCACCCGGGCGGAGAGCCCCTGGACCTCAGCGTCCGTGCCCCGCCTGCCGCCGCTCCGGCGGGGCTCGTTGACGGTCCGTCGTCAGCGGCGGTCGTCACGACTGCGGGTCCGCGCCGGGACCCGCACCGGGACCCGTGCTTCCGCGTCCCGGACGCGCCCCGCGTCGTGCCCCCGCCTTCGCGTCGCGGCGCGCGTCGCACGGTCCGGGGGCCGGCTCCCGGACCGCGGCCGCCGTGCCGGCAACGGTGAGGCCCCGGACCTCTGTCTCCGCGCCGCCGCGCCCCGGCGGGGCGGCCTGGTCCCCGGCCGTGGCGCGTGTTAGGGAGAGGGCATGGCTCACCATGAGGCGTACGACGTCGTCATCGTCGGCGGCGGGCACAACGGGCTGGTCGCCGCCGCCTATCTCGCCCGCGCCGGACGCAGTGTGCTGGTGCTGGAACGCCTGGACCACACCGGGGGAGCGGCGGTGTCCACCCGGCCGTTCGCCGGGGTGGACGCGCGGCTGTCGCGCTACTCCTACCTGGTCAGCCTGTTGCCACGACGGATCGTGGACGACCTGGGGCTGCGCTTCGCGGTGCGCGGGCGCGCGGTGTCGTCGTACACCCCGGCCGTGCGGGACGGACGTCCGACCGGTCTGCTGGTGGACACCGCGGGCGGCGGGCGCACCCGGCAGGCGTTCGCGCGGCTGACCGGTTCCGACCGTGAGTTCACCGCGTGGCAGCGCTTCTACGGGATGACCCAGCGCGTCGCCGAACGGGTCTTCCCGACACTGACCGAACCGCTGCCGACCCAGGAGGCGCTCCGGTCCCGGATCGCCGACGACGCGGCGTGGGAGGCGCTGTTCGAGCGGCCGGTCGGGGAGGCGATCGAGGGCGCGTTCGAGGACGACCTGGTCCGTGGCGTGGTCCTCACCGACGCGCTGATCGGCACGTTCGCCCATGCCCACGATCCGTCGTTGCGTCAGAACCGCTGCTTCCTCTACCACGTGATCGGCGGCGGCACCGGCGACTGGGACGTACCGGTCGGCGGGATGGGCGCGCTCACCGACGCGCTCGCGGACGCGGCCCGTGCGGCGGGCGCCCGGATCGAGACCGGGCGCGAGGTGACCGCGATCGCCACCGACGGCAGCGCGGCGGAGGTGAGCCACACGGGCGACAGCGGCGAGGGAGTGGCCGCCGCCCGGTATGTGCTGGTGGGCGCCGCGCCACGGGAGCTGGCGCGGCTGCTGGGCGAGGACCCGCCCGCCCCGCCTGCCGAGGGAGCACAGCTCAAGGTGAACATGCTGCTGCGGCGGCTGCCCGCGCTGCGCGATCCGGACGCCGATCCGCGCGAGGCGTTCTCCGGGACGTTCCACATCGCCGAGGGGTACGGGGCGCTGGAGGACGCCTACCGGCAGGCCGCGGCGGGGGAGTTGCCGCACCGTCCGCCGTCGGAGATCTACTGCCACTCGCTCACCGATCCGTCGATCCTCGGCCCGGATCTGGCGGCCCGGGGCTATCAGACACTGACGCTGTTCGGACTGCACACCCCGGCACGGCTGTTCACCGAGGACCACGACGCGAGGCTCGCGGCGCTGCTGGAGGCCACGCTCGCGGAGCTCGACGGCCATCTCGCCGAGCCGCTGGCGGACTGTCTGGCCACCGACGCGGACGGAGTGCCGTGCATCGAGGCCAAGAGTCCGCTGGACCTGGACCGTGAACTCCGGCTGCCCGGCGGCAACATCTTCCACCGGGACCTGGCCTTCCCCTACGCCCAGGAGGGCACCGGCCGCTGGGGCGTGGAGACCGGCCACACCAATGTGCTGCTGTGCGGGGCGGGTGCGGTGCGCGGCGGCGGGGTGAGCGGGATCCCCGGGCACAACGCGGCCATGGCCGTGCTCGAGCGCTGACACCGGGATCCCAGCGATCTGACGTTCCGTCAGAAAAACTCTTCCCTCGTCCGGTCCGCTGCGGCATCCTGCCGCCCATGAGAACGGAGCTGAGCACACGGCTGGGCGTGGAACACGCCATCTTCGGCTTCACCCCGTTTCCCGC
This sequence comes from Streptomyces sp. NPDC045899, assembly GCF_056431485.1. Classification (NCBI taxonomy): domain Bacteria; kingdom Bacillati; phylum Actinomycetota; class Actinomycetes; order Kitasatosporales; family Streptomycetaceae; genus Streptomyces; species Streptomyces sp. NPDC045899. Next base: position 87,195 of record NZ_JBWKKP010000023.1, on the reverse strand, counting down.
CGTCGCCGCGGCGATCACCCGGGCCGGTGGCTTCGGGGTGCTCGGCGCGGTGCGCTACGGCGAGGCCGGGGACCTGGCCCGCGATCTGGACTGGATGGAGCGGCACACCGACGGCCTGCCCTACGGCCTGGACGTGGTGATGCCCGCCCGCCAGGTGGCGGGGGTGACCGAGGCGGACATCGAGGAGATGATCCCCGAGGGGCACCGCCGCTTCGTGGCGGAGACGCTGGCCGGACACGGGGTGCCGGAGCTGCCCGAGGGCGAGGCGTCCGGCTGGCGGATCACCGGCTGGCTGGAGAAGGTGGCCCGCAGCCAGCTCGACGTGGCCTTCGACTACCCCGTCAGACTGCTGGCGAACGCGCTCGGTTCACCGCCCGCCGATGTCATCGACCGTGCCCACGGCCACGGCATCCTGGTGGCCGCGCTCGCCGGCAGCGCCCACCACGCCCGCCGTCACCAGGAGGCGGGGGTCGACATCGTCGTCGCGCAGGGCTACGAGGCGGGCGGCCACACCGGCGAGATCGCCACCATGGTGCTCACCCCCGAGGTGGTGCGGGCCGTGGATCCGCTGCCGGTGCTCGCGGCCGGCGGTATCGGCAGCGGTGAACAGGTCGCCGCCGGACTCGCGCTCGGCGCCCAGGGCGTCTGGCTGGGCTCGGTCTGGCTCACCACCGAGGAGGCCGGACTGCACTCGGCCGCCCTCACCCGGAAACTGCTGGCGGCCGGATCGGGGGACACCGTGCGCTCCCGCGCGCTCACCGGCAAACCCGCCCGCCAGCTGCGCACCGCGTGGACCGACGCCTGGGAGGACCCGGAGGGACCGGACCCGCTGCCCATGCCGCTCCAGGGGCTGCTGGTCGCCGAGGCCGTCTCCCGCATCCAGAAATACGAGGTGGAACCGCTGCTCGGCACCCCGGTCGGCCAGATCGTCGGCCGGATGGACACCACCCGCAGCGTCCGGGCCGTCGTCGACGACCTGACCCGAGGATTCGAGCGTGCCATCGACCGCATCAACCGCATCGCCGGACGGGCGTGACCGGACGGGCGTGAGGAGGGCGAAGGACCGATGAGCGATATTCCGCACGGCTTCTGGGCCCAGGCCGTACAGGAGCCGGACCGTACCGTCCTGGTGGCTCCCGACGGCGAGGAGTGGACCGCGGGCCGGTTGCACACCGCGTGCAACCGGCTGGTCGGCGGGTTGCGCGCGGCCGGGCTGCGGCGCGGTGACGCGTTCGCCGTCGTGCTGCCCAACGGGCCCGAGTTCCTCACCGCCGCGCTGGCCGCCACCCAGGCCGGGCTGTACCTCGTCCCCGTCAACCACCATCTGGTCGGCCCCGAGATCGCCTGGATCGTGGCCGACTCCGGCGCCAAGGTGCTGATCGCCCACGAGCGGTACGCGGACCGCGCCACCGCCGCCGCGGACCAGGCCGGGCTGCCCGCCGAACGCCGCCACGCCGTGGGGCACATCGAGGGCTTCCGCCCGTACGCCGCCCTGCTCAACGGTCAGTCGGGGGAGCCGCCCGCCGACCGTGAACTGGGCTGGGTGATGAACTACACCTCCGGCACCACCGGCCGCCCGCGCGGTATCCGCCGTCCGCTGACCGGAAAGCTCCCCGAGGAGAGCCACCTCGGCGGATTCCTCCGCTTCTTCGGCATCGTGCCGCGTGCCGAGGAACCCGACAACGTACACCTGGTGTGCTCACCGCTCTACCACACCGCGGTCCTCCAGTTCGCGGCCTCGTCCCTGCACATCGGCCACCCCCTGGTGGTCATGGACCGCTGGACACCCGAGGAGATGCTGCGGCTGATCGCCGCCCATCGCTGCACCCACACCCATATGGTCCCCACCCAGTTCCACCGGCTGCTGGCCCTGCCCGAACAGGTCCGCCGCTCCTACGACGTGTCCTCGATGCGCCACGCCATCCACGGCGCCGCGCCCTGCCCCGACCACATCAAGCGCGCGATGATCGACTGGTGGGGGCGGTGCGTGGAGGAGTACTACGCGGCGAGCGAGGGGGGCGGCGCCTTCGCCACCGCCGAGGACTGGCTCAAGAAGCCCGGCACCGTGGGCAGACCGTGGCCCATCAGCGAACTGGCCGTCTTCGACGACGACGGCGAGCGGCTCCCGGCCGGCGCGGTCGGCACCGTGTACATGAAGATGAGCACCGGTGGCTTCTCCTACCACCAGGACGCGGGGAAGACCCGCAGGAACCGCATCGGTGACTACTTCACCGTGGGCGACCTCGGCCTCCTCGACGAGGACGGCTACCTCTTCCTGCGCGACCGCAAGATCGACATGATCATCTCCGGCGGGGTCAACATCTACCCGGCCGAGATCGAGGCCGCGCTGCTCACCCATCCCGCCGTGGCCGACGCGGCCGTCTTCGGCGTGCCGCACGACGACTGGGGCGAGGAGGTCAAGGCGGTCGTCGAACCCGCCGAGGGGCACGCGCCGGTCCCCGCGCTCGCCGAGGACCTGCTCACCCACTGCGCCCAGCGGCTCGCGGGCTTCAAACGCCCCCGGTCCGTGGAGTTCATCGCCGAGATGCCGCGCGACCCCAACGGCAAGCTCTACAAGCGGCGGCTGCGGGAGCCGTACTGGGAAGGTCGTGAGCGACCCATGTAACCAGGGGTGGACCAGCCGTATCCTCTGCCCCATGCACACACTTGACAGCGTCGAGGTGGACGGGATCGAGCTGGCGTACCGGGTGTGGGGCGCGCCGGGCGCCCCGCCGGTCCTGCTGCTGCACGGTCTCGGCGAGGGCGGCGTCGACTGGCTCACCGTCGCGCCGCGGCTCGCCGAGGGCCGCCGGGTGTACGCGCTCGACCTGCGGGGCCACGGGACGAGCGACTGGCCGGGGGACTACGCGCTGGGGCCGGTGCGCGACGATGTCGCCGGATTCCTGGCCGCCCTCGGTCTGCCCTCCGTCACCGTGATCGGACATTCCTACGGCGGGGTGGTCGCCTACCTCCTCGCCCAGCGCCATCCGCACCTGGTGGAACGGCTGGTGCTGGAGGACGCCCCGCCCCTGCTGCCCCAGGACCCACCGCTCCCGGTGCCGCAGCGCCCCGCGGGGCGGCTGGTCTTCGACTGGGCCGTGAAGACCCAGTTCACCGAGGCCCGCAACGCCCCCGACCCGGCCTGGACGGAGGGGCTTTCGGCCATCACCGCCCCGACGCTGGTGATCGGCGGCGGACCGGCCAGCCACATCCCGCAGTCGCTGCTGGCCGATATGGCCGAGCGGATCCCCGACTGCCGTCTGGTCACCATCGAAGCGGGTCATCTGGTCCACCAGGAGCGTCCGGAGGAATTCCTGGCCGCCGTCGGCGCGTTCCTGGAGCCGTGACGATCCATCGGTGCGCCGCTGCCGGACGGCGGATCCCCGGCCCGTCGGTCCGGGTGCCGGAACGGCTCCCGACGGTGCGCCGTAACGGCTCCTGACGGTGTGCCGGGACCATGGCGTCGAGTCCCCGCATCGAGGAGGTCCTTCCGTGCGACCGTTCCCGCCCGCTCCGCGCCGCGCGCTCATCGCGGCCGTCACCACCACGCTGCTCGCCACGGGCGTCACGGGGGCCACCGGCGCCGGCGCGGCCCCGGCCGCCACCGCGCGGGACCGTACCGCCGCCGTACCGTCCCGGCTGGTGCCGCTGGTGGAGCGGTCCGCCGAGCGGCTGCTGACCGCGGACGAGGTGGCCGCCGCCAAATGGGGCACGGACAGCCCGGTGGACGACCCCGTGCGGGAGCGGCAGGTGCTGGACGACGTCGCCCGCCAGGCCACGGAGGTGGGCGGTGACCCGGCCGCGACGGTGCGGATCTTCCGCGACCAGATCGAGGCGAACAAGGTGGTGCAGCGCGCCCTCCTCCGCCGCTGGGACGCCGATCCCTCGCGGGCGCCCGCCGAACGCCCCGATCTCTCCCGGGTCCGGCGGGAGATCAACCGGATCAACGGTGAACTGGTGCGTGCCATCGCCGACTCGGCCGCCGCACGCACCGCCCCCTCGTGAGCGGGACGGCTGACCGCCGGGGCGCCGGCCACGGTCCGGGAGAAGCGGCTGGACGTCCTGCACACGGCCGCCCTGGCGCGGGCCCTGCCGTCGGTGTGCGGGGACGGGACGACCGCCACCCGCTGAGCGGGGACCCCTCAGCCGCCGGGCGGCGCAGCGGCGGCGGTCGCCCGCGCCCAGCGGTAGTCGGCCTTGCCGCTGGGGGAGCGCTGGATCCGGTCGGTGAAGACGACGGTGCGGGGGATCTTGTAGCCGGCGAGCCGGGCGCGGCAGTGCTCCCTGACCGCGTCCGCGGTCAGCGAGGTCACCCCTTCCCGGGGCTGGACGACGGCTGCCACGCGCTGGCCCCAGCGCTCGTCCGGAACCCCCGCCACCAGTGCGTCGTACACGTCCGGATGGGCCTTGAGGGCCTGTTCGACCTCCTCCGGATAGACCTTCTCACCACCGGTGTTGACACACTGGGAGCCACGGCCCAGGACCGTGACCACACCGTCCTCGTCGACCGTGGCCATGTCCCCGAGCAGCACCCAGCGTTCCCCGCGCACCGCGAAGAAGGTCTCGGCGGTCTTCTTGGGGTCGTTGTAGTAGCCGAGCGGGACATGGCCGCGCTGGGCGAGACGGCCGGGCACACCCGGCGCGGCGGGCTCCAGCGTCACCGGATCGACCACGGCGGTACGGGAGTTGACGCGCAGCCGGAAGCCCTTCTCGGGACCGGAGTCCTCGGTGGCCGTACCGTTGAAGCCGGACTCCGAGGAGCCGAAGTTGTTGAGCAGCGTCGCGTGCGGCACCAGTTCGGCGAACCGGGCGCGCACGGTGTCCGACAGGATCGCCCCCGAACTGCTGACGGCGAGCAGCGAGGAGCGGTCGAGGTCCCCGAGCGGGCCGCTCAGCGCGTCGATCAGCGGGCGCAGCATCGCGTCACCGACCAGCGAGACGCTGGTGACCCGCTCCTTCGCGATGGTCCTCAGCACCTCCTCGGGGGCGAACTTGCGGTGCAGGACCACCTTCTGCCCGAAGTGGAAGGCGATGAACGCGGTGAGGGTGGAGGTGCCGTGCATCAGCGGCGGGGTGGGGAAGAAGACCAGCCCCTCGCCGCCCGCCGCCACCCGCTCGGCCAGCTCCTCCGGACGGCTGACGGGTTCCCCGGTGGGCGCGCCACCGCCGAGCCCGGAGAAGAACAGGTCCTCCTGGCGCCACATCACCCCCTTGGGCAGTCCGGTGGTGCCGCCGGTGTAGATGATGAAGCGGTCGTCCGCGGAGCGCGGACCGAAGCCACGGGCCGCGGACCCGGTCATCTCGGCATCGGTGAACCGCACCGCCGACGCGGGACCCGGATGGCCGTCGTCGCCGACCCGCAGGAGGTGGCGCAGGGTCTCGGCGCGCGGTGCCGCGGCGGCCACCCGCTCGCCGAACTCGGCGTCGAAGACCAGGGCGGCCAGATCGGCGTCCCGGTAGAGATGGACCAACTCCTCTTCGGTGTAGCGGTAGTTGACGTTCACCGGTACGGCGCGGATCTTCAGACAGGCCAGTGTGGTCTGGAGGTACTCCACGCCGTTGTAGAGGTGGAGACCCACATGCTCACCGGGGCGTATCCCGCTGTCCCGCAGGTGATGGCCGATCCGGTTGGCCGCCTCGTCGAGGCCCGCGTAGGTCAGCCGCCGCTCCCGTCCGGTGCCGGGGTGGTCGAGGTGGACCAGGGCCTCGCGGTCGGGCACCGTATCGGCGACCGACTCGAACAGGTCGGCAAGGTTGTATTCCACGGGCTCCTCCTGACCTGGCATCGGGCGGGCTCGGCGCTCATTACAGACCCGCGGGGGAGAGGTGGGAAGGGCCACGGCCAAGAAATCTGACGAGACGTCAGCTAGCTCTTGAAGTCGCTCCCCGGCTCCTGCAACCTGTTGGCGTCGAGACGGGAGGACTGCCGTGACAAGCGGGACCGAACACCTCGTGGTGGAGCGTGTGGGCGCCACGCTCGTACTCACCCTCAACCGCCCCGAGGCCAGGAACGCCCTCTCGCTGCCGATGCTGGTCGGGCTGTACGACGGCTGGCTGGAGGCCGACGCGGACGACACCGTGCGCTCGGTGGTGCTCACCGGCGCGGGCGGTGTGTTCTGCGCCGGAATGGACCTCAAAGCGCTCGCGGGCGGCGGCCGGATGGCCGGCGACCACTACCGCGACCGTCTCAGGGACGACCCCGACCTCCACTGGAAGGCCATGCTGCGCCACCACCGGCCGCGCAAACCGGTGATCGCCGCCGTCGAGGGCCACTGTGTGGCGGGCGGCACCGAGATCCTCCAGGGCACCGACATCCGCGTCGCCGGACGCGGCGCCACCTTCGGCCTCTACGAGGTGCGCCGCGGACTCTTCCCCATCGGCGGCTCCACGGTGCGGCTGGCCCGGCAGGTGCCGCACACCCACGCCCTGGAGATGCTGCTCACCGGACGGCCCTACCCCGCCGAGGAGGCCGCGCGGATCGGGCTGATCGGCCATGTCGTCGAGGACGGCACGGCACGGGACAAGGCGCTGGAGATCGCCGGGCTGATCAACGCCAACGGTCCGCTGGCGGTCGAGGCGGTCAAGGCATCCGTCTACGAGACCGCCGGGATGACCGAGGCCGAGGGGCTGCGGTCCGAACTCGAACGCGGCTGGCCGGTCTTCGACACCGCCGACGCCAAGGAGGGCTCCCGCGCCTTCGCCGAGAAGCGGCCGCCGGTCTACCGGCGGGCCTGACCCACCGCCGGGCACACCCGCGCGGCGCCGCGCTCACCCCGCGCACCCGACCGGTCCGCACCCGCCGGACAGAAGGAGACCCCACCCATGCCCCCGGCTCCCTCCTCCTCCGAGGCCCTCCGGGCCCCCCTGGTCGTCGAGTTCCCCTTCACCCGCTCCCTCGGACCGGTCCAGAGCGCCTTCCTCACCGGGCTGCGCGAACGCACCGTGCTCGGGGTCCGCGCCACCGACGGCCGGGTGCTCGTCCCGCCCGTCGAGTACGACCCGGTCACCGCCGGGGAACTGCGCGACCTGGTCGAGGTCGCCCCCACCGGCACCGTCACCACCTGGGCCTGGAACCCCTCACCGAGCCGCGGCCAGCCTCTGGACACCCCCTTCGCCTGGGTGCTCGTCCGGCTCGACGGCGCCGACACCGCCCTGCTGCACGCCCTCGACGCATCCGGACCCGAGGCGGTGCGCACCGGGATGCGGGTGCGGGTCCGCTGGGCCGAGCGGCGCACCGGCGCCATCACCGACATCGCCTGCTTCACACCGGACGGGGACGCAGCCGGACCCCCGGCCGGACCCGCCCCGCACAGCGGTGAGTTCACCGATCCCGTACGCGGCATCGTGGCACCCGCGCGGCTGGACTACACCTACGCTCCCGGCCGCGCCCAGACCCGCTTCCTCGCCGCCCTCGCCGGACGCAGGACCGTCGGGGAGCGCTGCCCCTCCTGCCGGAAGGTGTACGTCCCGCCCCGGGGTGCCTGCCCCACCTGCGGGGTCGCCACCGCCGACCAGGTCGAGGTCGGCCCGCACGGCACCGTCACCACCTTCTGCATCGTGAACATCAAGGCCAAGAACCTGGACATCGAGGTGCCGTACGTCTACGCGCACATCGCCCTGGACGGCGCCGGGCTCGCCCTCCACGGCCGGATCGCGGGCATCCCCTACGACCAGGTGCGGATGGGGCTGCGGGTGGCGCCGGTGTGGACCGAGGACGGCCGTTACCCGGACCACTACCGGCCCACCGGCGAACCCGACGCCGACTACGACACCTACAAGGAGCTGTTGTAGATGCGCGAGGTTGCCATCGTCGCCTTCGCACAGAGCGACCACCGGCCCGACACCTCGGACGTCTCCGAGGTGGAGATGCTGATGCCCGTCCTGCGCCGGGTGCTGGACGGCGCCGGACTCACCACCGGGGAGATCGGCTTCACCTGCTCCGGCTCCTCCGACTACCTCGCGGGCCGCGCCTTCTCGTTCACCATGGCCCTGGACGGCGTGGGAGCCTGGCCGCCGATCTCCGAGTCCCATGTGGAGATGGACGGCGCCTGGGCGCTGTACGAGGCGTGGACCAAGCTGCTCACCGGCGAGGCCGACACCGCGCTGGTGTACTCCTACGGCAAGTCCTCGCCCGGTGATCTGCGCGAGGTGCTGACCCGTCAGCTCGACCCGTACTATCTGGCGCCCCTGTGGCCGGACTCGGTCTCGCTGGCCGCCCTCCAGGCCCAGGCGCTCATCGACGCGGGCGAGACCGATGAACGCGCGCTGGCCGGTGTCGCCCACCGCAGCCGTACCGCCGCCGGGGCCAACCCGCATGCCCAGCTCTCCGGTCCGGCCGCGCCCGGGCAGCTGCTGGACACCCCCTACCTGGTCCGTCCGCTGCGCCGCCACGACTGTCCGCCGATCGGTGACGGCGCGGCGGCCGTGGTGCTCGCCGCCGGGGACACCGCCCGCGGACTGTGCCCCCGCCCCGCCTGGATCCGCGGGATCGACCACCGGGTCGAACCGCACGCCCTGGGCGTACGCGACCTCACCCGCTCCCCGTCCACCCGGCTGGCCGCCGAGCGCGCGGGCGCCTTCGACGCGCCCGTGGACACCGCCGAACTGCACGCGCCGTTCACCTCGCAGGAGGTGCTCCTCCGCCGTGAGCTGCGGCTCGGCGCGGACGTCCGGGTCAATCCCTCCGGCGGCGCGCTCGCCGCCAATCCCATGATGGCCGCCGGGCTGATCCGGCTCGGGGAGGCCGCCGCCGCCATCCACCGCGGTGGCTCCGACCGGGCCCTGGCCCACGCCACCTCGGGCCCCTGCCTCCAGCAGAACCTGGTGGCGGTCCTGGAAGGAGAGCCGAGTTGAGCAAGGAGCCGGTGGCCGTCGTCGGAGTCGGCCAGACCCAGCACACCGCGGCCCGCCGGGACGTCTCACTCGCCGGACTGGTCCGCGAGGCGGCCCTGCGCGCCCTGGAGGACGCCGAGTTGACGTGGGCGGACATCGACGCCGTGGTCATCGGCAAGGCCCCGGACTTCTTCGAGGGCGTCATGATGCCGGAGCTGTACCTCGCCGACGCGCTCGGCGCGGTCGGCAAACCCCTGCTGCGCGTGCACACCGCGGGCTCGGTCGGCGGCTCCACCGCACTGGTGGCCGCCACCCAGGTGGCCGCCCGGATCCACCGGACCGTGCTCACCCTCGCCTTCGAGAAGCAGTCCGAGTCCAACGCGATGTGGGGCCTGTCCCTGCCGGTGCCGTTCCAGCAGCCGCTGCTGGCGGGGGCGGGCGGTTTCTTCGCACCCCATGTGCGGGCCTATATGCGGCGCACCGGCGCGCCCGCCGGGACCGGCGCTCTCGTGGCCTACAAGGACCGCCGCAACGCGCTGCGCAACCCCTACGCGCATCTGCACGAACACGGGCTCACCCTGGAGAAGGTGCGGTCCTCGCCCATGCTGTGGGACCCCATCCGCTACTCCGAGACCTGCCCGTCCTCCGACGGTGCCTGCGCCATGGTGCTCACCGACCGCGCCGGGGCCGCCCGTGCCCCGCGTCCCCCCGCCTGGATGCACGGCGGTGCCATGCGCAGCGAACCCACCCTCTTCGCGGGCAAGGACTGCGTCTCCCCGCGGGCCGGGCGGGACTGCGCGGCCGATGTCTACCGGCAGGCCGGGATCACCGATCCGCGCCGTCAGATCGACGCCGTCGAGATGTATGTGCCGTTCAGCTGGTACGAGCCGATGTGGCTGGAGAACCTGGGCTTCGCCGCCGAGGGCGAGGGCTGGAAGCTGGTGGAGTCCGGGGTCACCGAACTCGACGGCGAACTGCCGGTCAACCCCTCGGGCGGAGTGCTCTCCACCAACCCCATCGGGGCCTCCGGCATGATCCGGTTCGCCGAGGCCGCGCTCCAGGTGCGCGGTGAGGCCGGGGAACACCAGGTCGAGGGCGCCCGCACGGCACTGGGCCACGCCTACGGCGGAGGGTCCCAGTTCTTCGCCATGTGGGTGGTGGGGGACGCGCCGCCGACCGGGTGAGCGTACTTCTTTCGTGGCCTGTGCGGCACCGGCCGCGATCGCTAGGGTGGAGCGCGGACGACGATCCGGGAGGAGCCAGGCCGTGGCCGAGATCACCACCACCGAACACCCTCTCACCTCCGGCTGGGAGAAGCCCGACCTCGATCTGACGGGCGCCCAGTGGCGCTCCGGTAGTCAGGGGGTGGGCGATGTGGAGATCGCCTTCGTGGAGGGGTTCATCGCGATGCGCCACGGCCGGCGCCCCGAGGACCCGGCGCTGATCTTCACCCCGGCCGAGTGGCGCGCCTTCGTGGTGGGCGCCCGGGACGGGGAGTTCGACCTCACGTAGGTCCTGAGCACGAAACCGCCGGCCGGGCCGCCCGAGATGTCTCGGGCGGCCCGGCCGACGGCGTCGTGGCCCTTCCGTTTACGGCTCCGGTTGTGAGCGTCAGCCCGTTGTGCGCCCCGCGCGCACCAGGGCGTCCGACTCGGCCAGACCCGCCCAGGGCCGTTGACGACCCCGGCTCACCGCTTCGATGCCCCGCTCGTCGTAGCGGGCCGTCCGCAGGGACCACCCCAGATTGCCGCTGATGACATTCCGCATGCCGTCCACATAGGACTCCACATCACGGCGTACCGCCGCTGCCACCCCGGCCCGGGAGAGCATCCTGGGCAGCCGGGCCGCGGTCTTCTCGAACCAGCGGTAGCGGGCGTTGGCGAGGCCCGCGATATGGCGCACCGCGTCCTCCAGATCGCCACCGGCGCGCTCACGCCGCACGATGACGCTGTTGTGGACGTCCCCGGCCGCCAGCTCCTTGTCCAGGGAGGCGATGTCGTTGGTGAAGACCACCACGTCATCGGTGGCCTCCCGCATCCTGGCGAGCGGATGGCCGCCGTGCAGCGCGTCGGGCAGGGTGAAACCGCCGAAGGGCTCGTTGAGGTCCAGGCAGGGCTGCACACCGATGGAGTGGCGGCGCAGCGCGAGCACCGCGTCCACCGAGCGCGGCATCCCGGCACCGGATCCGGTGCGCTCCAGGGCCTCGCGGTGGTACGAGTGCAGATACTCCAGCCAGTGGTGGCGGAATCGCGCCCGCCACACCGGTGAGCGGCCGGAGTTGATCCGGCGCCACAGATCGCGGAAGCTGGCCAGCAGCGGCCCCTCCGGCCCGTCGTACCGGTGGCCCGTTCCGTCCCCGCCCCCGGACGCCTCCCGCGCGTCCGGGCCGCGCGACGGCTCCTCGGTGATCCGGACGATGTCCGCCACCAGCCGGGCCACCACCTCGGGTCGGTGGCCCAGTTCACCGTCGAACTGGTCGTCGAAGACGAAGTACCAGCCGACCAGGTCATTGCCCAGATCGAGATCGGCGCCCCGGGCTCCGGGGTAGAACAGCCCCGTCAGCACGTCGAACCGCAGCGCGTCGTACTCGGCGACGGCCTCGCCGCCCTCGAAGACGCCGAACCGCGACAACCACTGGACGGTGTGCAGTCTGGCGGCCTCCGCATCGGGGCTGAGGCCGGCGGAGGCCGGAAAGTCGAACAGGGCCGCCCGCCGTAACAGCGCCGACTGCCGGGCGTGAGACCGCGAAGCACGTGTGGTCATGATGCGAAACCGCCCCCCTCCATGAAGTGGATCACCCGCGCCGCACATATCACAGGGCATCACGGCGCTGGGGCAACCCGATGAATCCGGCCATCCTCGCGTGCGGAACGTGCCATCGATAGAGGACGAGTTGAAATGGTGCGTGCCCGTGGCAATGCCATGGGGAAAACGCGGGCGCGGAGGCTACGGAGCGTGCAAGACACGCTACGCTCGGCGTTACCTGCCGGAGGGGAAGTAACGTGGCGGAGGACATGAGCCGAGAGAACCAGGCGCGCCTGACACTGCTGGAACGGGAGCTGGAACTCGGCGCGGTGGACGGGGCGTTGACGGACCTGTGCGGTACGCGTGCCGGTGAGCGCTCCGGGACCACGCGCACCGGCGGGGTGATCGCCTTCGCCGGACCGGGAGGTGTCGGCAAGACGGCGGTGCTCGCCGAGATGCGGCGCCGGGCGGCGGCCCGCGGCTGCACCGTGCTGTCCGCGCGCGGTGGCGAACACGAACAGGGCGCCGCCTTCCACGTGGTGCGCCAGCTCTTCCAGCCCGTGCTCGCCGCCACCGGCGAGGAGGAACACCGCAGGATCCTGGGCGGCTGGTACGACATCGTGGCGCCCGCGGTCGGCCTGGTGGTCTCCGAGGGCGGTGGAGCGCCCGATCCCCAGGGAGTCCGCGACGGTCTGGACTGGCTGGTGACCCGCTACGCGGTGGAACACGCCCCGGTCGTGATGATCCTGGACGACGTCCACTGGGCCGACCCCGAATCCCTGGACTGGCTCACCCGGTTCGCGCCCCGCGCCGTGGACCTGCCGCTGCTGCTCGCCGTCGGCTACCGCCCGGAGGACCTGTCCGCCGACGCCGCCGGGGTCCGCGGCCTCACCGAACGCCAGGGCTCACGGCCCCATGTGCTGGTGCCCCTCACCCCGAGCGGGGTCGGCCGGGTCGTCCGCGATGTGCTCGGCGAGGAGGCCGACGACTCGTTCTGCCGCGAGTGCTGGGCGATGACCGGCGGCAATCCCTTCGAGGTCGTCGAGCTCACCGCCAAGATCCGTGACCGGGAGCTCAAACCGCAGTCCGAGAACCTGCCCGCCCTGCGCGAACTGGTCTCCTCGGCCAAGGACAGCGGACTCAACGACCGGCTGACCCGGCTCGGCACCGCCGCCGTACGGCTCGCCTGGGCCGTCGCCGTCCTCGGTATCGAGGCCACCCCGGCCCTCTCCGCCAGCGTCGCCGGGCTCAGCGAGACCGAGGCCACCGATGTGGTCGGCCGGCTCGTCGACGCCCGGATCCTCGCCCCGCCGCGCGGCGGACCGGGCAAGCAGCCGCTGGAGTACCTCCACCCGCTCATCGCCACCGCCATCTACCAGGCGATCCCCGGTGCGCTGCGGGTGGCCATGCACGGACAGGCCGCCACTGTCGTGCTCGGCGCCGGACTGGGACCCACCGCGGCCGGCCGCCATCTGGTGGAGATGCACCCCGAGGGCGATCCGTGGGTGGTGCGCCATCTGCGGGCCGCGGCCCGGGAGTATCTGCGCGCCGGGGCGCCCGACGCCGGGCGGCGCTGTCTGGCCAGGGCGCTGCGGGAGCCGCCCGCCCTCGAGGAGCGGGCCGCGGTCCTCTACGAGCTCGGCTGCTCCGCCCAGCTCACCGAGCCCGCCGTCACCATCAACCACCTGCGTGCCGCACTGGACGAACCGGCGCTCGACACCGAGTTGCGCGAGGCCATCACCTACCGGCTGGCCCAGGCGTACGGCCACAGCGGCCGTATGGAGGAGGCCGCGGAGATCGTCGCCGCGGAGGCCGGACGGGCCACCAGCGCCCGCACCCGGCTGCGGATGCAGGCCGAACAGTTCATGTGGAACATGTTCCGTGCCGATGAGAAGGAGTCGCCCGCCCGCTCCCGCAGACTCGCCCGGCTGGCCGACCACCTCACCGGCCGCGGAATGGCCGAGCGCTATCTGCTGGGACTGCGCGCCTGGGACGCCATGACCCGCGGCGAGCCCGCCACCACCGCCCTCCACTACGCGGAGGAGTCCCTCGGTGACGGTCTGAGCTGGACCGATGACGACTGGGGCTTCGAGGTCCCGATCCTGGTCGCGCTGATCTTCCTCCACTGCGACCAGCCCGGCCGCGCCGAGGACCTGTTCAACAAGGGCATCGCGGAGTGTGAGCGCAAGGGCTGGCGCGGCTCCCACCTGGCGTTCGGGATCACCCTCCTCGGCTACGCGCGCTACCGCCGCGGCGCGCTGAACGAGGCGGAGGAGCTGGCCCGCGAGGGCATGCGGATCGCCGATCTCGTCGGCTCCTCGACACCCGCCCACTGGACCGCCGTGGGCACCCTCATCGAAACCCTGATCTGCCGCGGCCGGGTCCGGGAGGCGCAGGAGTTCGCCGCCGGACACGGCGGGGAGATCCTGCCGCAGGCCGTGCTCTGCCCGGATGTGCCCGCGGTCCGCGGCGAGCTGCTGCTCGCCGCCAATATGCACCGCGAGGCCCGCCACCAGCTCACCGAGGTCGGCCGCCGGATGGACGGGCGCGGGATGCGCAACCCCGCCTGGTGCCCCTGGCAGCTGCACCTCTCCCAGTCCCTCGCGCTCAGCGAACCGCGGCAGGCGGCCGAGGTCGCCGATGACGCGGTGCGCCGCGCCCGTCAGTTCGGCACCCACTCCGCCATCGGACGCGCCCTGCACACCGCGGCCGCCGTGGCCCACGGATCCGAGCGGATCAAGCTGCTGGCGGAGGCCGTCGGCCACCTCGAGCGCTCGCCCTCCGCCTACGACCTGGCCGTGGCGCTGGTCGACCACGGCGCTGCGCTGCGCCGCATCGGACTGCCCCAGGAAGCGGGCGACCGGCTCTACCGCGGTCTCGAGGGCGCGGTCCAGTGCGGGGCGGAGGCGCTGGCCACCCGGGCCCGCGACGAGCTGTCCGCGGCGGGCCTGCGCCCCATGCAGCTGCGCGTCGACCACACCAGCCCCCTCACCTCCCAGGAGCAGGCCGTGGCCGAGCGGGCCGCCCAGGGCTGGACGGATGAGCGGATCTGCACGGAGACCGGACTGAGCGACCGCGATGTGGCCCGGCTGCTCTCCGGCGTCTACCGCAAGGTGGGCACCGACCGGACGGGTCTGTCCAAGCTCCTGGGCCCGGCCGCCACGGCCCGTCCACCGGTGCAGCGGCCCGACCACTGACGCCCCCGCCCGGCGTTCCCCGACAGGGGGAACGCCGCGCGGGCACGTACCATATCCGCATGTCCTTCCTCCGCCGCCGCAGCGCCGCCACGCCCACCGGGCCGGACTTCGATGTCCTCGCCATGGATCCCGGGGACTGGCCCGGCGATCTCGGCGCGGGGCTGCTGCCCGCACCGGACGGCAGCTGTCAGGGGGTCTTCCTCCGCTACGACCTGTTCGGGGGACGCGGTCCGGCGATGATCATCGGCAATCTGCCCGAGGGCTCCCCGGCCCGCGAGGTCGCCGATGACCAGGTGCCCTTCGAGGTGACCCAGCTGCTCGCCGCCCTCGGGAACGAGGAGCCGGTGCATGTGGTGGACGTCGAGGACAGCCCGGTGATGCACGAGGACAACCTGCTCATCGTGCGCCGGATCAAGGTCTCCGAGGGCCGGATCTCCTGCGCCCAGTTCGACCGCGACGACGGTGTGCTGGTCACCATCGCCAGCTGGGACCGGCCCATCACCGACGATCTCTACCGGCTGCTCAAGCCGCTCCCCGCGGAGATGTTCCAGCAGCGCTGAGCACCGCGCCCCGCCCGTCGGCGCGGAACGGGGCGCCGGCCGCCGCCTGACGCCCCGTCGGCCTCACTTCCCGGAACGGCGGACCGATACGTCGGCGGCGCGGACGAACGCCACCCGGTGCCCGAACTGGATCTGGTAGTAGACCTCCTTGCCGCGCACCACCTTGTGGCCCGCCGGATCGAAGGTGGTCGCCCAGAGGTACTCGCCCGGTGTCCTCAGCCCCAGCGGATACGACTGCCCGGCGAGCAGTTTGTACGGCAGCGGGGAGACCGCCTGGACCGGCACCCCCTCCGGATACGCCTCCGGCTCCGGGTACGCCCGGCCGTACACCGGAACCTCCGTGGCGCCCGCCCTGGGCGTGACCACCAGCCCCTTGGCGTGCACCGCGGTGGGCCGCCGCCCGGGGTTGTGGAACCACGCCCGCTGCCCCAGGTACCAGATGGCCGTCCAGTCGCCCTCGCGCCCGGCCACCGCGAACTGCTGCCCGGTGGTGGCGCGGGCGCCGGTGTCATTGACGCCCGTCGTGGAGTCCGCGCCGTCCGGACGCAGCCCGATGTCCTTGACCAGCGGTGCGTCCTCGCCGGGTGCGGTGTGCAGCCGCACCGCGGAGGAGCCGTGCGGAGCGCACGGCTGCCCCGGCTTGTCGCAGTCGGTGTACACCGGCTGGTGGGTGTCGTAGTCCGGGCGGATGGTCACCAGGCCGCCCGAGGCGCCCGCGGTGCGCCGGAAGGGCGCGCCGAGCAGGGTGAAGTAGTGCGCCCAGTCCCAGTAGGGCCCCGGGTCGGTGTGCATACCCCTGATGGTCGCGGTGGTGGTGCCCGGAACGGTGTCGTGGCCCAGGATGTGCTGCCGGTCCAGCGGGATGTCGAACCGCCGTGCCAGATAGCGCACCAGCCGGGCCGAGGCGCGGTACATCGCCTCCGTGTACCAGGCGTCGGGCGCGGTGAGGAAGCCCTCGTGCTCCAGCCCGATGGACTTGGCGTTGACGTACCAGTTGCCCGCGTGCCAGGCCACGTCCTTGAGCGGCACATGCTGGGCGATATGGCCGTCGGCGGAGCGCAGGGTGTACTGCCAGGAGACGTAGGTGGGGTCCTGGACCAGCTTGATGGTGGTGTCCCAGGGGCCCTCGGTGTCATGGATGACGATGTAGTCGATCCGCTGGGACTCGGGGCGGTTGCCCAGGTCGTGGTTGCCGTAGTCGTTGTCGCCGAACTGCTCGTAGGGTGCCGGGATCCACTCGCAGGACACGTTCTCGGGGGCCTCGACATGCGGATCGCGCGCGGGCGACGGCAGCCCGAGCGTACGCAACTGCCGCCGGTCGGGGGCGACATCGGGCCGCGCCGTGAGCACCACCCGCTCCCCGTCGCCGGTCGTGCGCGCCGCACCGGCGCGGATCACCTCGTACACGTCGTCGGCGAACACGGCCGCGGCGGCTTCGTTGTCCGCGCCCGGGTACGCCGCCACCGCCGCGTACCAGTCGGCCGGGTCCTCGCTCGGCGCAAGCCCCAGCCGCTTCTGCTCGGCGGCCAGCAGGGCCGCGCCACCGCGCACATTGGTGGTGGCGTCGGCGCGCAGCTCTGCCGCGGACAGCCCGGTCAGCTTGGCCGCGCGGCTCAACGTCCGCAATCGAGCCGGGAATTGGCGCGGCTCGGGCACCGTGGCCCGAGGGACCCGCAGCGGCCGGGCCAGGTCACCGCGCGCGTCCTCGGTGCCCTCGCTGTGGTGCGGCGCGCGGGACAGCGCGGTGTGCGCGTCGGTGAGGTGCATCGGGCCGTAGCCACCGGTGACACTGGGCGCGCCGCCATGGCCGTCCCAGCGCGACTGGAGGTACGCGACGCCCAGCAGCACACTCAGGGGAACGCCGTGCTCGTCGGCCGCCGCCGCGAAAGCGTGCTGAAGGCCGGAGCCGCCGTCCGGGCCGTCCGGCCGCTGCTGATCGGCACGGGCGGCCGGAGTCGCGGAGACGAGGGGGAGCAGAAAGGCGGCGGACGCCGCGGCACCCGCGGCGCGCACGGTGGTCCTCCGGCTGGGGCCGGACGCCGGTCTGTTCGAGTCGTGGGCGCTGTCCTGTGCGGATCCTGGCATGGCAGCCTCCTCAAGGCGGGCCGAGCACGAGCCGGGCCACTCAGAGGTATCCGCTGCCGGGTCATCCGTCAATCAGATGCGCCCAGACGGGTGTTCGCACGTCAGCCGCCTGCGGCGCGTCACCGGTCCAGACCGGTGACGCGCCCTGCGGTCATCGTGTACCGACCGCGGCCCGCACCGCCCTGCGGGCCAGCGCACAGTCGTCGTGCAGCCGACGCAGCAGCAGCCGCTGCTCCTCTCCCGCCGGGATCGCGCCCGGTACCACCGGGGCCGGGTCGTGCATGGTGCGCTGCACGGCGGTCTCGTACCGGCGGATCTCCCGGGTCAGCACCAGCATCAGGTTCACCAGGAAGGAGTCACGCGCCGCCGGACCGGCCGCCTGCGCCAGCTGGCTGATCTGCCGTCGGGCCGCCGGGGCGTCGCCCAGCACCGTCCACAGCGTGGCCAGGTCATAGCCCGGCAGGTACCAGCCCGCGTGGTCCCAGTCGAGCAGCACCGCGCCCGAGGGGGACAGCAGGACGTTGTTCAACAGGGCGTCACCGTGGCAGAACTGCCCGGGAGCCTGGCGTCCGGGGGCGTGCGAGAGACCCAGCAGCAGCTTCTGCAGATCACCCATGTCCCGGTCGGTCAGCAGTCCCAGATCGTGATAGCGCGACAGCCGGGCCGCGTAGTCGAGCGGGGCGTCGAACAGATCGGCCGGCGGCCGCCATTGGTTGATCCGGCAGATGGCGCTCAGCGCGGCCCGGATGTCGGCGCGCTGCGGCGGCTCGGTGGGGTGGCGCTGGGAGGCGGCGATACGGCCGGGCATCCGCTCGATGACCAGCGCGCAGTTGTCCGGGTCCGCCGCGATCAGCCGGGGCACCCGTACGGGCGGCCGCTGACGCACGAACGCCCGGTACATCGCTATCTCCCTGCGGAACCGCTCGGCCCACGCCGGGGAATGGTCCAGGAGGCACTTGGCGACCGCGGTGGAGCGGCCGGTGGTGCCCACCAGGAGCACGCTCCGTCCGCTGCGCCGCAGCACCTGCACCGGATTGAACTCCGGACAGATGCGATGGACCGAGGCGATCGCGGTGCGCAGCTGCGCACCCTGGGGTCCGGACACGTCGAGTCTCCCGCGGGGCGGCACAGGGCCGAGAGCAGCGGTCCGCCGGGCGCGGCCGCTGTGGGAGGGATCGAGGTACGGCCCGGTGCCGGGCAGCTGCCGCCGGTACGGCCGGGGCGGGGCGGACACGGAGGACGGCGCTGCGTACATGGGCGAGACAGATCCCTTCGTGTGCCGACGAATGCGTACGCTCCCGGCCCCGTGACGGGGCCGCACCCTGGGGAATGCGGTCGATTCCGCTCGAGCCGCCACCGGGCCGGGTAACGCGCTTCTACATCACACCCGCGCGCGGGTGGCACACCATCTGGCGGACCCTGGCGAACCCTGGCGAATAGTCGCACGGCCCGTGACGGGGCCGTTACTGTCGAGCCAGCCGAGGAACCTGGGGGCTTGACGTGACGAGGGAACCCAACACCCGTCTTGCGGACCTGTTCGGCCTCGCCGGCTGGTCCAAGGGAGAGCTCGCGAGGCTCGTGAACCGGCGGGCGGCGGCCATGGGCCATCCGCAGCTGGCGACCGACACCTCGCGGGTGCGGCGTTGGATCGACACCGGCGAGACGCCGCGCGATCCCGTGCCCAAGGTGCTGGCCGCCCTGTTCACCGAGCGTCTCGGTCGTGTCGTGACCATCGAGGACCTCGGGTTCGGAAGAGGTGGGCGCGCGGGAAAGGGACAGTCCGCCGATGGACTGTGCTGGCCCCCCGAGTCCACGGCCGCGGTCCTCACCGAATTCACGGGAATGGACCTTATGTTCAACCGACGCGGCTTGGTGGGTGCGGGCGCCGCGCTCGCCGCGGGAACCGCCATCACCGGTGCCATGAGCGACTGGCTGCTCTCCGACCCGACCCTCGCCTCCGACGCCCCCCGTACCGACCACCCCCTGTCCGCCGAACCGGCGGGCTTCGACCGCTACGAGGCCGCCCCCGTCGGCTCCCAGGAGATCGACGCGCTGGAGACCTCGGTGGAGGTCTTCCGCGCCTGGGACGCGGCCCGCGGCGGCGGGCTCCAGCGCAAGGCCGTGGTGGGCCAGCTCAACGAGGTGGGCGGGATGCTCGCCTATCACCACCACCCCGAGCACCTCCAGCGCAGACTGTGGGGGGTGGCGGCCAACCTCGCGGTGCTGGCCGGCTGGATGTCCCACGACGTGGGGCTCGAGCCCACCGCGCAGAAGTACTTCGTGATGGCCGCGCACGCGGCCCGGGAGGGCGGTGACCGCCCCCGCGCCAGTGAGGCGCTGTCCCGCGCCGCGCGTCAGATGGTGCACATCGGCCGCCCGCAGGACGCCCTGGAGCTGATGCGGCTGGCCAAGTCCGGCGCGGGCGACGAGGCGCTGCCGCGCACCCGCGCCATGTTCTGCACCATCGAGGCGTGGGCGCAGGCGTCGATGGGCCACGGCCAGGCGGTGCGGCGCACGCTGGGCGAGGCGGAGGAGCTGTTCGTCTCCGAGCGGGACCGCGGACCGTCACCGAGCTGGATGCAGCTGTTCAACGAGGCGGATATGCACGGGATGCAGGGGCTGATCTACCGCACCCTCGCCGAGCACGACCCCTCGGTGGCGTCCCTGTCGCAGCGCCACGCCAAGGAGGCGCTGCGGATGCGGGAGGGCGGCCGTCAGCGGTCACAGATCTTCGACCACATCTCCATCGCCTCGGCCTGCTTCATCGGTGACGACCCGGCGCAGGGCGACCGTCATGCGCGCAAGGCGCTGGACACCATCGAGCAGAACTCCTCGCACCGCACCTGGGACCGGCTGCGCGAGATGTACGGGCTCACCGCCGCGTATGCCTCCTCCCGGCCCATCCGGGAGCTGAGGGAGGAGATCCAGCAGGCCATGCCCAAGGGCGTCGCCACCAAGGGAGCGAAGGGGGCGGGTCCTGGAGTGAAAGGGGCGGGCGGCACGGCCAGGAGCGCGGCGGTCTAGCGGCCGCCGCGGTACCGGCGCCGGCCCAGCTGCCGGTCGCCAGGTCGTGTCCGCAAGGTCCCGCCGGGCCCGCGACGCCTGGCACGCACGCGGACACGCCCTAGCGGCCGACCCGGGCGATCAGCACACAGGCGTCGCCCTCGCGGCGCTCATCACCGAACGCCTCGACCACCGTCCGTACGCAGTCCTGTGCGCCGCGGGCGGCGGTGAACCTCGGTGCGAGGGCGAGCAGCCGCTCGGTGGCGGCCCCGGCATCCGGGGTGAGCCCTCCGGTGTGCATCAGCAGCAGGTCCCCGGGCTCCAGCCGTTCTTCGGCCTGGGTGTACGCGGCGCCGGTGGTGGCGCCGAGCAGCACCCCTCCCGGCGGTGTCAGCGCGCGTCCCGTCCCGCCGCGGAACAGCAGGGGGGCGGGGTGGGCGGCCTGTGCCCACAGCAGGGTGCGGGTGCGCGGGTCGTACCGGCCGCAGACGGCGCTGCCCAGCGCGGGCTGCGAGGAGACCCCGAGCAGCTGGTTGAGCCGGTCCATCAGCGGTCCCGGGTCGATTCCGGCGACCGCCATCCCGCGGACGGCACCGAGCAGCATGGCCATCCCCGAGGTCGCGGTGACCCCGTGGCCGGTGAGGTCGCCGACGCTGAGCAGGGTCTGCCCGTCGGGGAGTTCGAGCGCGTCGTACCAGTCGCCGCCGATCCGCGCGCTGGTCTCGGAGGGGAGGTAGTGGGCGGCCAGGTCGAGGCCGGAGTCCCGGGCCGGGCCGCCCGGGGCGCCGCGGTCCGGCAGCCGCAGTGAACCGCGCCAGGGCGGCAGTACGGCCTCCTGGAGTTCGACGGCCAGCCGGTGCTCGGCGCGGGCGGCGTACCGCTGGCGCTGGAAGGAGTCCTGCGTCTCGTGCACCGCCCGCTGGCTGCGGCGCAGCTCGCTGACGTCCCGGAGCACGGCCCACATGGACGCGGTGCTGCCGTCGGCGTGGAACACCGGCTCACCCGCCAGGTGGAGGGTGCGGACCGCGCCGTCCGTGCGCACCACCCGGAACTCGCCCTCGACCGGCTTCCCGTCCACCAGGCAGTCGGTGACCATGCCGGTCAGCACCGGCTGGTCCTCGGGGCGGACCCAGGAGGGCAGCTCGTCCAGGCTGAGCCCGCCGTCCCGCGGGTCGCGGCCGAAGATCCGGCACAGCTCGTCGGACCAGACCACCTCGTCGGTGAGCAGGTTCCACTCGGCGCTGCCGACCCGGCTGAGCAGCGAATCGCGCGGGGCCCCGGTGACCGGCTCGGTGACGTCGTCCGCGGCCTTGGCGCCGCCGTCCCCGGTGCGGGGCTCGGGCACGGCCCGCCCGGTGGTCCCTTCCGACCGGTCCACGGGCAGCCCCTCGCGCAGCTGGCCCAGGTGCTGGCCGAGGTCGTCCAGATGGTGGACGGCGAGATCGCACAGCGCGCGCTGCCAGCGGAGCTGCGAATCGTTCCGCCCGTCCAGACCGGCCGTCGTCGTATCGCGGCGGACGGCGTCGACCCTGCCGCGGAGCCGCTCGGTCTGCGAGATGAGGGCGTCGACCGTGCCGCGGCGGGGCGGCTGGACGGCGGGCTGGTCCGCGGAGCGGGGGGACGGCATGACGTTCTCCGATACGGGCGCGGCGCGGCCGGTTTCATGGGGCTGGACCGGTTACGACTGTTGCACAGGCTGCGACATCCCGTAACCGGTTTGGCAATACCCGATCCGGTGGTGCTTCTGGCATATGCCAGCGGCTTTCCCGGGACATTTCGCCCGTACCCGCCGGAGGAATTGGTTCCGGTAGGCTGCGGCGCTCGGGAATCCCTACAGTCCGGGCGCCCCGCAGGCATACCGCACCCGGACACCGGCAAGAATGCCGGACGACGGAAATCCCGTTGCCAGCGAACCTCCCGCACCGGATGCTGACCTCATGTTCGATCCAGACATAGCGCCCAGCGGCACCCTGCTCGGCCTCCTTCAGCGAGGCCGCGGCGACGGGACCCTGCACGCCCTCGCGGCGCCGCGGGCCGAGGCGCTCGCGGCACTGCACCACTGCGTGCTGCGCGACCCCCGCCGTGACTGGCAGGTCGAGAACCGCTCCCTCTACTACGCCCGGCTCTGTCTCGACCTCGACGCGGACCTGGACACGATCGAACAGCACCTCTTCCACCCCGACGACCTGCTCGACACCGATGAGCAGCGCACCGGGCTGGCCCTGGCCGTCCTCGGCCACCTCGCCTCCTACGACCGGCTCGACGCCCTGCGGCTGCTGCGCCGCTACGCCGCGGCCGGGTCCAACTGGGCATGGGCCCTGGACGAGCTGGCCCTGCGGGACGACGACACCGGGCTGCGCGCCCTCGCCCCCGCGATCCTCGCCCGCTTCCCGGAGACCCCCGACGGCGACACCGAGCTGGCCGTCGCCGTGCGCGGCGCCTACGAACCCCGGCCGTGGCGGCTGTGGGCCGACGACCCGCGCCATGGACCGCGGGTGCGCGCCGCGCAGGAGCAGGGTGCCTTCGACCGCTGGCAGCGGCAGCTGCGGCCCACCGGGCCGCGCCCCGGCTGGAGCGTCCAGGACGTCCTGCGCTGGGCCCAGCAGGAGCACGACCTGCGGCCGAGCGCCCGCACCCCGGACGCCGCGGCCCGCTGCCTCATCGCCGTCGCCGGTCCCGAGGACCGGCCCGAGCTGCTCACCGCCGCCGCCTCCGCCCCGGACGCGGCCCGCGCCGCCGCCCTGCGGCACCTCGCGGAGACCGGTGACCCCGAGGTGCTGGACCTGATCGAACGCGCCGTGACCGAACCGGACGCCACCGAACTGGTCTCCCAGGCGGCCCTCTCCGCCTTTGAGCGGATGCGCAGCATCACCGCGCTGGACCGGGCCCGGATCTGGGCCCACCGCCCCGACCCCCTCGGCGACGCGGCCGCCGTGATGCTCGCCTGCCGCGGCGGCCAGTACGACGCCCCGCTCGTCCTCACCGCCCTGCGCCGCACCGTGCGCGGTGACGGCCCCGATGCCCAGGCGCTGTGGACCCTGGTCGACGGCGCCGGACGTCTCGCGATCACCTGCGCCGCACCCGTGCTGCGCCACATCTACCGCGAAACGGCCTCCTCCCACCTCCGCGGCCGCGCCGCCCGCGCGCTCGCCGCCACCGATCCGTCCTTCGCGGCCGGCTTCGCCGTCGAGTGTCTGTGGGACTGCGAGGAGACCACCCGCGAGGTCGCCGCCCACCACGCGGCCACCGCCGACGCCCGGGTGGTGGAGCAGCTCCGCCGGCTGGCCGCCGATCCCGCCGAGGAGGCGGACGTCCAGACCGCGGTCCGCAGCCGCATCGGTCCCGACGCGGCGGGCGTCTGATCCACCGGGCGCCCTGATCCACCGGGCGCCGCTCTGAATCCACCGGGGTGCCCAAGGCGATGTCCCGCCCCGGCCGGTGCGCACCCACGGTGACCGGACCGGTGCTCCGGGACGCCGAGGGCCAACGCTCATGGGACGTTCCACGGCGCGCAACGTGCCCGATGCCGGGGCCACCTCTCGTGCGCCGAGAACACCGGTATGCGTGTCGCCCTCGTGACTGAATCCTTCCCGCCCGACATCAACGGTGTCGCCCACTGCGCGCTCCAGACGGCCGACCACCTCCACCGGCGCGGCCACGAACCGCTGGTCATCGCCCCCGCCGCACCGCCCGGCGGCCCGTCCGCCACCGGGAGCGAACCACCGGCGGAGGCGGAGCCCGAGCGCCCCTACCCCGTGGTCCGCGTCCCGTCACTTCCGCTGCCCGGCTATCCCCAGGTGCGCGTCGCGCTCCCCAGCCGCCGCCTCGCCGCCGCGATCACCGCGCACGGCAGCGACCTCGTCCACCTCGCCAGTCCCTTCGTCCTGGGGGCACGCGGGATGACGGCCGCGCTGCGGCTGCGGATACCGGCCGTCGCCGTCTACCAGACCGATCTGGGCGGCTACGCCCGTACCTACCTCGGGGCCGGGGAGAACGCGGCCTGGCGGCGGATCCGCGCCGTGCACACCGCGGCCGACCGGACCCTCGCCCCGTCCACCGCCGCCGCCCGCGACCTCGAGGAGCACGGGGTGCCGCGGGTCCGGCTGTGGCCGCGCGGGGTGGACACCGAGCGGTTCCGCCCCTCCCGCCGTGACCCCGGGCTGCGCCGTGAGCTCGCGCCCGGAGGTGAGCTGATCGTCGGCTACGTCGGCCGTCTCGCCCCCGAGAAGAACGTCGAACTCCTGGCCCCGCTGTGCGCCGTACCCGGCGTCCGGGTCGTCGTGGTGGGCGACGGGCCCAGCGAACCCGCGCTGCGGGCCGCGCTGCCCGGCGCCCGGTTCCTCGGCCGTCGCACCGGGGACGAACTGGCCCGCCTCTTCGCCTCGCTGGACGTCTTCGCGCACACCGGACCGCAGGAGACCTTCTGCCAGACCGTGCAGGAGGCACAGGCCAGCGGGGTCGCGGTGGTCGCGCCCGCCGCGGGAGGGCCGCTGGACCTCGTCGCCCACGGCCGGACCGGGCTGCTGGTGCCGCCCGGGGACGCCGGGGCGGTGCGGGACGCCGCCGCGCTGCTCGGGGCCGACGTGGGCTTGCGCGCGTCGCTCGGGCGCGCCGCGCGGGACGCGGTCGCGGGCCGCACCTGGGGCGTCGTCGTCGACCAACTGGTCGACCACTACGCCGAGGTGCTGATGGACCGTACGGCGGTGGCGGCATGACCGACGACCGCATGGACCAGCCGGTCCCGGTGCGCGCCCCGCTGCGCATCGTCCGGCTCGCCAACTTCGTCACCCCCTCCTCCGGCGGCCTGCGCACCGCCCTGCGGGAGCTCGGCGCGGGCTACCTGGCCGCCGGTCATGAGCCCGTGCTGGTGGTGCCGGGGGAGCGCGCCCGCGACGAGCACACCCGCCAGGGGCGGGTGATCACCCTGCCCGGGCCGTGCGTCCCCGGTACCGGTGGCTATCGCGTCCTCACCGACCGGCGGCGGCTCAGCGCCCTGCTGGAGTCGCTCGCCCCCGACCGGCTGGAGGTCTCCGACCGCACCACCCTGCGCTGGACGGGGGAGTGGGCGCGGCGCGCCCGCGTTCCCGCCGTGATGGTCTCCCATGAGAGCGCGGACGCGGTGCTGCGCACCTGGGGCGCCCCCGGGCGGTTCGCCGAGGCGGCGGCCGACCGGCTCAACCGGCGGACCGCGCGGGCGTACGCGCGGATCGTCTGCACCACGGAATGGGCGGCGCGCGAGTTCATCCGCATCGGCGCGCGAAACGTCGTACGCGCCCCCTTGGGTGTGGACCTCGACCACTTCCACCCCGCCCGCCATGATCCACGGCTGCGCGACCGGCACCGCGGCGGGGCCGCGGTGCTGCTCCTGCTGGCGTCGCGGCTCTCACCGGAGAAGCGGCCGGGCCGCGCCCTGGACGCCCTCGCCGAACTCCGGCGGCGCGGCGTACCCGCGGCGCTCGTCGTCGCGGGCGACGGCCCGCTGCGCGGACGGCTGGAGGCCCGCGCCAGGGCGGAGGGACTGCCGGTGTCCTTCCTCGGTCATGTAGCGGACCGGGCAGGGCTCGCCGCACTCCAGGCGAGCGCGGACGCCGTCCTGGCGCCGGGACCGGCGGAGACCTTCGGCCTGGCCGCGCTGGAGGCGCTGGCGTGCGGTTCGCCCGTCGTGGTGAGCGAACTCTCCGCCCTCCCGGCCATCGTCGGGGCGGCGGGCGCGGCGGCCGCCGACACCGGACCGGCGTTCGCGGACGCGGTGGAACGGATCCTGGACCGCCCGGAGCCGCTGCGCCGGGCGATGGCCCGGGCCCGTGCGGAGGCGTACGGCTGGCCCGGCGCGGTCGCCGCGTTCCTGGCCGCCCATGACGCCTCGCCGGGCACCTGCGCGCCGCGGCACGGGACGGCCGCGGACACCGCGCACGACGGTCCCCGGGGTCCGCTGCACGGTTCCGCACCCCACCGCCCCGCCCGCGTCCACCGGGCCGTGGACGGTGCGCGGTGAACGCGGTCCGCGCCGCACCGGTACCCGGCGAACCCGGGCCCACCCGGCCCCGGCCTGCGACAATGGCAGGGTGACCGGTCGCTGGGAGTTCTGGATCGACCGTGGCGGGACCTTCACGGACGTCGTCGGCAAACGCCCCGACGGCCGCCTCGTCACCCGCAAGCTCCTGTCCCACCACCCCGAGCGTCACCAGGACGCCGCCGTCGCCGGGATCCGGCAGACCCTCGGACTCGCGCCCGGGGAGCCGGTCCCGGCCGACCGGATCGCCGTCGTGAAGATGGGGACCACCGTCGCCACCAACGCGCTGCTGGAGCGCACGGGGGAGCCGACCGTCCTCGTGGTCACCGAGGGGTTCCGGGACGCGCTGCGGATCGCGTACCAGAACCGGCCGCGGCTCTTCGACCGCCGGATCGTGTTGCCCGAGGCGCTGTACGACCGGGTGATCGAGGTCCCCGAACGGGTGGACGCCCATGGCGGGGTCGTCACACCGCTCGACCTCGGCGCGGCCACCGGGGCGCTGCGCGCCGCGTACCGCGACGGGTTCCGAGCCGCCGCCGTCGTGCTGACACATGGCTACCGCCACACCGCGCACGAACGGGCCCTCGCCACCACCGCCCGGGAGCTGGGCTTCACCCAGATCAGCTGTTCCCATGAGGTCAGCCCGCTGATGAAGCTGGTGTCCCGGGGCGACACCACCGTGGTGGACGCGTATCTCTCCCCGATCCTGCGCCGCTATGTCGAGGACGTGGCCCGCGAACTGCGCGGTGTCCGGCTGATGTTCATGCAGTCCAGCGGCGGGCTGCGGGAGGCCGCGCACTTCCGCGGCAAGGACGCGGTGCTCTCCGGACCCGCGGGCGGTGTGGTGGGGATGGCGCGGTCGTCGCGGGAGGCCGGGCACGACCGGGTCATCGGCTTCGACATGGGTGGCACCTCGACCGATGTGTCGCACTACGCGGGTGAGTTCGAGCGCGTCTTCGGCACCGAGGTGGCCGGGGTGCGGATGCGGGCGCCCATGATGAACATCCACACCGTGGCCGCGGGCGGCGGTTCGGTGCTGCACTTCGACGGACGGCGCTACCGGGTGGGCCCGGACTCGGCCGGTGCCGTCCCCGGCCCCGCCTGCTACCGCCGTGGCGGCCCGCTGACCGTGACCGACGCCAATGTGATGCTGGGCCGGGTGCAGCCGGACCACTTCCCCGCGGTGTTCGGTCCGCACGCCGACCGGCCGCTGGACGCGGACACCGTCCGCGAGCGGTTCACCCGGCTCGCCGAGGAGATCGCCGAGGCCACCGGCGACGCCCGCGGCCCGGAGGACGTGGCCGCGGGCTTCCTGGACATCGCGGTCCTCAACATGGCCAACGCGGTCAAGAAGATCTCCGTACAGCGCGGCCATGACGTCACCCGCTACGCGCTCACCAGCTTCGGCGGCGCGGGCGGCCAGCACGCGTGCGCGGTGGCCGACGCACTCGGTATCGGCACGGTGATCGTGCCGCCGCTGGCCGGTGTGCTCTCCGCGTACGGGATCGGGGTGGCCGACGCCACCGCCATGCGGGAACAGGCGGTCGAGGCCGAGTTGTCGGAGGAGTCGCTGCCCCGGGTGCGCGAGCTGTGCGCGCGGCTGGCGCGGCGGACCCGCGCCGAACTGCTCGACGACGGTGTCCCGGAGGACACCGTGACCACCGAGGCGCGGGTCCATCTGCGCTACGCGGGCACCGACTCCACCCTCCCGGTCCCCCTGGACACCGTCCCCGCGATGACGGAGGGGTTCGTCCGGGCCCACCGCGCCCGCTACGCCTTCACCATGGACAAGCCACTGGTGGCCGAGGCGGTGTCGGTGGAGGCGGTCGGCGCGGCCGGGCCCGCCGGCGGCCACGCGACGGCACCGCCGCCCCGGGAGGGCGCGGCGGAGCCCGTCGCCACCGTGCGGATGTACACCGGGGGGAGCCGGCGCGAGACGGCGCTGTACGCACGGGCCGGGATGCGCCCCGGGGACCGGGTCGGCGGCCCCGCGGTCATCGCCGAGGACGACGCCACCACCGTGGTCGACCCCGGCTGGCAGGCGGCCGTGGGCGACCACGGCCATCTGCTGCTCACCCGGGTCCGGCCGCGGCCGCGCACGGCGGCGGTGGGCACCGAGGTGGACCCGGTGCTGCTGGAGGTGTTCAACAGCCTCTTCATGGCCATCGCCGAACAGATGGGGTCGCGCCTGGAGAACACCGCCCACTCCGTCAACATCAAGGAGCGGCTGGACTTCTCCTGCGCGCTGTTCGACGCGACGGGCAATCTGATCGCCAACGCCCCCCACATCCCGGTCCACCTGGGCTCCATGGGCGAGTCCATCAAGGAGGTGCTGCGGCGCAACGGGGACACGATGCGGCCGGGCGATGTGTACGCCATCAACGACCCGTACCACGGCGGCACCCATCTGCCGGACGTCACCGTGGTCACCCCGGTCTTCGACGACGCGGGCACCGCTCCGCTCTTCCTCGTCGCCTCACGCGGCCACCACGCCGAGATCGGCGGGATCACCCCCGGCTCCATGCCCGCGTTCAGCCGCGTCATCGAGGAGGAGGGCGTCCTCTTCGACAACTGGCTGCTGGTGCGCGACGGGGCGCTGCGCGAGGCGGAGACCCGTGAGCTGCTGACCGCGGGGCCCTACCCGTCCCGTGCCCCGGACGCCAACCTCGCCGATCTGCGCGCCCAGATCGCCGCCAACGAGAAGGGCATCCAGGAACTGCGGCGGATGATCGGCCAGTTCGGCCTGGATGTGGTGCACGCCTACATGGGCCACGTCCAGGACAACGCGGAGGAGTCGGTGCGCCGGGTCGTCTCCGCCCTCGGCGACGGCGCGTACCGCTACGAGACCGACGGCGGCGCCGTCATCCAGGTCGGCGTGACCGTGGACCGCGCGGCCCGGGGCGCCGTCCTGGACTTCACCGGCACCTCACCGCAGCGGCCGGGCAACGACAACGCGCCCAGTTCGGTGGTGATGGCCGCGGTGCTCTACGTCTTCCGCACCCTGGTGGCCGAGGACATCCCGCTCAACAGCGGCTGTCTGAAACCCCTGGACGTGCGGATCCCACCGGGCTGCATGCTGGCGCCGGTCCATCCGGCCGCCACCGTGGCGGGCAACGTGGAGACCTCCCAGGCGGTCACCGGGGCCCTCTACGCGGCCCTGGGCACCCAGGCCGAGGGCTCGGGCACGATGAACAACGTGACCTTCGGGAACGACCGGGTGCAGTACTACGAGACCGTGGCCAGCGGCTCCGGCGCGGGCGACGGCTTCGACGGCGCGGACGCGGTGCAGACCCATATGACCAATTCCCGGCTGACCGATCCCGAAGTGCTGGAGTGGCGGTATCCGGTGCGCGTGGAGAGCTTCGGGATCCGCGCCGGCAGCGGGGGCCGCGGCCGGTGGCACGGTGGCCACGGGGTCACCCGCCGTCTGCGCTTCCTGGAGCCGATGACCGTCGCGCTGCTCACCGGCCACCGCCGGGTGCCCCCGTACGGAATGGCGGGCGGGGAGCCGGGCGGGCTCGGCGCCAACCTGGTCGAGCGGGCCGACGGCACCGTCGAACCCCTCGGCGGCCGCGACACGGCGGAGGTCGGCCCGGGTGATGTCCTGGTGGTCCACACCCCGGGCGGCGGCGGTTACGGTCCCCCGGAGAATCACGCGGCGGAGTGAACGCCCGAAGAACCGCTCGAAGAACTCCGTGACGGGGGGTTGCGGGAGCGGGCACCGTGAGTAGGTTGATTCCCCCGTTGTGATGTATGGCGCGTTCAAGACCGTTTGCGGTGGCGGCCGTCGGTAACCCGATACATAGCGAACCCGCCCGGGATGCGCTCCGCATGACACGGGCGCCCACCCCGCGGACGTAGGCACGGCGAGGTCGAGCGCGGGTCGCCATAACGGACTTCACGCATACGACGCATTCTCGGAAAGGGGCAGCCATGGCCTGGTGGCAGAACGCCGCATGTACGCACGAGGACCCCGAACTCTTCTTCCCGGTGGGCATCGCGGGCCCCGCCGCGCAGCAGCAGGAGGCCCGCGCCAAGCAGGTCTGCGAGGGCTGCCCGGTGGCCCAGGCGTGTCTGGAGTACGCGCTCGAGGCCGGGATGACCCACGGAGTGTGGGGCGGCACCGGCGAGGAGGAGCGCCGGGCGCTGCGCCGCCGGGGACAGCGCCGTGGCAGGAAGAACGCCGACCAGGAGCGGGCCGTGGCGCACGCCGGGGGGCGCCGTGCCGCCCACTGAGCGGCCGCCTGGGACCGGCCCCGCTACCCCCGCCGTGCCCGCTCCGGAGACGGTGCCGGAGCCGTCCGCCCCCAGAAGACCCGTCCCAGCGGGGTGAACCGCACCCCGGTGCCCGGTACGGCCTGTGCCGCGGCGGCCAGCCACCGCTCCGGGACGACGCCCACGACCGGATAGCCGCCGGTCGTCGGATGGTCGGCCAGGAAGAGCACCGGACGGCCGTCGGGCGGCACCTGGATGGCGCCGAGCGCCATGCCCTCACTGGGCAGTTCACCCTCCCGCGCCCGTTCCAGGGCGGGGCCCTCGGTCCGCAGCCCGATCCGGTTGCTGGCGGCCGACACCCGGAAGCCACCGGTGGCCAGGGTGCGCAGCCCCGCCGCGGTGAACCAGTCGTCGCGCGGTCCGAGCACCACCGGGAGCACCAGCTCCCGTGGCACACCCCGGTGCGGGACCACGTCCACCGCGGGCGGCGCGCCTGCGGCGGTCCCGAGCGCGAGCACCGCGCCGTCCGCGAGCGGGGCCGGACCGAGCCCGGAGAGCACATCGGTGGCGCGGCTGCCGAGCACCGGGTCCGCCGCGACCCCGCCGTCGAACGCCAGATAGCTGCGTACGCCGTGGGTGGCGGCCCCGAGCTCCAGCAGCGCACCGGCCGGTACGCGCACGGGCGCGCCCCACGCGGCGGGGCGGCCGTCGACCGAGACGGCGCAGGGCGCGCCGGTGACGGCCACGGTCGCGGCGCGGCGTGGCCGCACCGCGCAGCCGGTCAGGGTGGTCTCCAGGGTGGCGGCGTCGTCCGCGTTCCCCACCAGGCGGTTGGCGAGCCGGTGCGCGGGCTGGTCCAGGGCGCCGGAGCGGGGTACGCCGAGATGGGCATGGCCGGTCCGGCCCAGGTCCTGGACGGTGGTCAGGGCTCCCGCCCGTTCGACCGAGAAGGCGCTGTCGGTCATGTCCGGCTCCCTTCCCGGGCGGTCGGCTCCCCGGCCGTCGCCCCTTCCGCGGCGCTCGTGCCGCTGTCGAGGGGGAGGACGTCAACGGGTACGAAACGGACGCGGGTGCCGGGGGTGAGCAGCGCCGCCGGTTCCCGCGTGGCGTCCCACAGCACGGTGTCGGTGGTGCCGATGAGCTGCCAGCCGCCGGGGGACGAGCGCGGATAGACGCCGGTGTAGGGGCCCGCGAGCGCTACCGAGCCCACCGGGACCCTGGTCCTCGGGGTGGCGCGGCGCGGTACCGCGAACCGCTCGGGGAGTCCGGTGAGATAGCCGAAGCCGGGCGCGAATCCGCAGAAGGCGACACGGAACTCGGTGCCGCTGTGGACGCGCACCGCCTCCTCGGGGGTGACCCCCCAGAGGTCGGCGACCTCGGCGAGGTCGGGGCCGTCGTAGCGCACCGGGACCTCGACGGTGGCGCCGTCACCGCGGGCGAGCGGCGCGATGTCCCAGCCGGGCAGTTCGGCGGCGAGTCCGCCGGGGTCCGCCAGGCCGTCGAGCAGCACGGTGCGGGCGGCGGGCACGATCTCGCGCACCGCGGGCAGCCGTCCGTCGGCCGCCCGGCGCAGCAGCTCGGCGTGGAGCGCCTCGGCCTCGTCGCCGCTGCCGAGTTCGACGAGCAGTCCGTGATCGCCGACGGGCAGGCTCCGGAGGGTCACGCGAACGCCGCCACGCGCACGCCCGCGGCCGTGAGCTCGCCGCGCACCCGGCGGGCGAGCTCGGCGGCGCCGGGGGTGTCGCCGTGGAGGCACAGGGAGCGCGCCGCCACCTCGATCCGCTGGCCGTCGAGCGAGGTGACCGACTGGTCCCGGGCGAACCCCAGGGCGCGTTTGACCACCGCGTCCGGGTCGGAGACCACGGCACCGGGCTCGGTCCGCGGCACCAGGGTGCCCGCCGCGGTGTAGGAGCGGTCGGCGAAGGCTTCGGCGACCACCGGCAGTCCGGCCGCGCGGGCCGCCTCGTGGAGCCGCGACCCGGGCAGACCCATGACGGGCAGCGGACCGCCCGCCGCGAGCGTGATGCCGTCGACGACGGCGGCGGCCTGGTCCGCGTCGTGCACACAGCGGTTGTACAGCGCGCCGTGCGGTTTGACGTAGGACACCCGTGATCCGGCCGCGCGGGCGAAGATCTCCAACGCGCCGATCTGGTAGGCGATCTCATCGGCCAGTTCACGCGCCGGGACGTCCATGGCCCGCCGCCCGAAGCCCGCCAGGTCCCGGTAGGAGACCTGGGCCCCGATGCGGACCCCGCGCTCGGCGGCCAGCTCGCACACCCGGCGCATGGTCGACGGATCGCCCGCGTGGAAACCGCATGCGACGTTGGCGCTGCTGACGATGGACAGCAGGGCGTCGTCATCGGTGAGCTGCCAGCGGCCGAAGCCCTCGCCGAGGTCGGCGTTGAGGTCGATCGACGGGTTCGCCAAGGGTGCGGTCATAACCGTCCGTTCGGGCGTGTACGGGGGCGTGGAGGGC
Organism: Streptomyces sp. NPDC045899; assembly: GCF_056431485.1. NCBI lineage: Bacteria > Bacillati > Actinomycetota > Actinomycetes > Kitasatosporales > Streptomycetaceae > Streptomyces > Streptomyces sp. NPDC045899. Next base: position 54,069 of record NZ_JBWKKP010000023.1, on the reverse strand, counting down.
GTACGGGGGAAGGGACGTACGCGAGGGCGATGCGGTTGAGCGCCAAGGTAGGCGATCGTTGAACGATCCGACAAGAGTGTTGTTGTCCCGCTCTCGTTTCTGGGCTTGACTTCTCGCGATACGGAACACGTGAAGCCGCGAAAAGGAGAAAAAGTGGCGAATGGGGAGAACGGGTCCAACGGTGTGAAAGGTGCGGAGCATCGGCTCGCCCAGGCGTCGGAGGTCTCGGAGGGCTCCGCGGTCCCCGGGGTTCCGGGGCTGGAGGCCGACCGGGCGCTGCTGGGCCGCACCAGCACCGCGGAGCGGGTCGCGGACATCCTCCGCGACCGTATCGCCGAGGGCTTCTTCCCGCCCGGGACCCGGCTCTCCGAGGACAGCGTCAAGGGCGCCCTGGGTGTCTCCCGCAACACCCTGCGCGAGGCGTTCCGCCTGCTCACCCATGAACGGCTGCTGGTCCACGAGCTCAACCGCGGGGTGTTCGTCCGGGTGGTCACCGTCGACGACCTCAATGACCTCTACCGCCTGCGCAGGCTGGTCGAATGCGCCACGCTGCGCGGCCTGGGGGAGCCGCCGTACCCGCTGGGCGCGGTCGAGGCGGCGGTGGCGGCGGGCGAGCGCGCGGTGCACGAGCGGTCCTGGCAGGACCTGTCCACCGCCAACATCCGCTTCCACCAGGCGATCGTCTCCCTCGCGGGGAGCCCGCGCGCCGACGAGCTGATGCGCGCGGTCCTGGCCGAGCTGCGGCTGGTCTTCCATGTGATGGCCGACCCCCGCCGCTTCCACGCCCCGTACCTGGTCCGCAACCGGCAGATCCTCGAGGTGCTCCAGACCGGGGACGCGGTCGAGGCCGAGCGGCTCCTCGCCTCCTATCTGGACGACTCCCAGCGGCAGTTGGTGGAGGCGTACGCGCAGAAAGTGGCCCGCGCCTAGCCGTTTCGCCGCAGTAAACGATCAGGGTCTTCGAGAACAAGTCGGTTTCAGGCTCTTGTCGGATCGTTGAACGAACATCTAGCCTCCGGTGCGTTCTCCTCATGCCGCCGCACCACGGCTCGGCGCCATGAGGTCCTGCGCGCGGAAGGCGGGACGCATGATCGTTCTCCTTGGCGTTCTCGTGGTGATCCTCGGGTTCGCCACACGACGCAATCCCCTGCTGGTGGTCGGGGTCGCCGGTATCGCCACCGGGCTGCTGGGCAAGCTGTCGCCCCAGGAGGTCCTCGCGGCCTTCGGCAACGGCTTCGCCTCCAGCCGCTCGGTGACGATCTTCGTCATCACCCTCCCGGTCATCGGCCTCCTGGAGCGCCACGGGCTCCAGGAGCAGGCCCGGACCCTCATCGGCAGGCTGGGCAAGCTCACCACCGGCCGGTTCCTCGCGCTCTACCTGGCCCTGCGCCAGCTGACCGCGGCCTTCGGCCTCACCAGCATCGGCGGCCCGGCCCAGAGTGTGCGCCCCATGGTCGCGCCCATGGCCGAAGGGGCCGCCGAACGGCGCCACGGCCCGCTCCCGGACACGGTGCGGGAGCGGATCCGCTCCTACTCCGCCAGCTCCGACACGGTGGGGCTGTTCTTCGGCGAGGACTGCTTCCTCGCCATCGGCTCGATCCTGCTGATCACCGGCTTCGTCAACTCCACCTACCACACCCACCTGGAACCGCTGCAGCTCGCGCTGTGGGCCATCCCCACCGCCGTCTGTGCCTTCCTCATCCACGGCTTCCGGCTGCTGCGCCTGGACCGCACGCTGGAGCACGAGATCGCCGCCTCGGGCGGAACGTCCGCTGCCGAGCGCAGCCGCACCGCGGAGGAGGCCAAGTGATCAAGGCCGAGTGGTTCTTCTGGCTCGTCGGCGCCGTCTTCCTCGCCATGGCCGCGCAGATGCTCTTCGACCGCAGCAACCCCAAGCGCCACGGTTCCGCGGCCTTCTGGGGACTGCTGGGCGCCTGCTTCTTCTACAGCTCCTGGGTGACCGAGAAGAAGGCCCCCGCCGAGCCGCTGGGCATCGCCGTCCTCGCCATGGTCGCTCTGAGCGGGTTCAACCTCACGGGCCGCGGGGTCCCGCGCACCACCACCACCGAACAGCGGGTCGCCTCCGCCGCGCGGCTCGGCAACCGGCTGTTCATCCCCGCGCTCACCATCCCGCTGGTCGCCGTGGTCTGCGCCTCGGCCGTCAAACACTGGCACATCGGCGGCACCCCGGTGCTCGAGACCGGCAGTGAGACCATCCTCGGCCTCGGCTTCGGCGCGATCGCGGGCCTGCTGGTCGCGATGGTCGTGGTCCGCGAGCCCAGGCCGTCGGTATCGCTGCACGCCGGGCGGTCGCTGCTGGAGTCCATGGGCTGGGCGCTGCTGCTGCCCCAACTGCTCGCCGTCCTGGGTTCCATCTTCCAGGTGGCCGGGGTCGGCGACCAGGTCGGCAAGATCACCGAACAGCTGCTGCCGGACGGCCAGAAGTACGTCGCCGTGGCCGTCTACTGCATCGGCATGGCCCTGTTCACCATCATCATGGGCAACGCCTTCGCCGCCTTCCCGGTGATGACGGCCGCCATCGGCTGGCCCGTGCTCATCGAGCAGATGCACGGCGACGCCCCCGTGGTGCTCGCCGTCGGCATGCTCGCGGGCTTCTGCGGAACGCTGGTGACCCCCATGGCCGCCAACTTCAACCTGGTCCCCGCCGCGCTGCTGGAGCTCAAGGACCAGTACGGGCCGATCAAGGCGCAGATCCCCACCGCCGGGGCGCTGCTGGTCTGCAACATCGCCATCATCTCGCTCTTCGCCTTCTGAGGCCCCGAAGCAGGGAGTCCGTCATGACCCGGGTGCTGCTCACCGGTTTCGAACCCTTCGGGGGCGAGGGGACCAATCCGTCGTGGGAGGCGGCCGCCCTCGTCGCGGCCGACCCGCCGCCCGGTTGCGACGTCACGGCCGTCCGGCTGAGCTGTGTCTTCGGCACCGCGCTCGAGGAGCTGGGCGCGGCCGTGGCGGCGGCCGACCCCGATCTCGTGGTGTGCGTGGGACAGGCGGGCGGCCGCGCCCAGGTCACCGTCGAACGCGTCGCGATCAACGTCGACGACGCCCGCATACCCGACAACGCGGGGCGGCAGCCGGTCGACGAACCGGTGGTGGCGGACGGCCCGGCCGCGTATTTCGCGCCACTGCCGGTCAAGGCGTGTGTCGCCGCCGTCCGCGCGGCCGGGATCCCGGCCGCCGTGTCCCAGACCGCGGGCACCTTCGTGTGCAACCACGTCTTCTACGGGCTCGCGCATCTGATCGCCACCCGGCGTCCGGCGACCCGCGGCGGCTTCGTCCACCTCCCGTACGCCCCCGCACAGGTCGTGGACCGCGACCAGCCGTCGCTGCCCGTCGCCACGGCGGCCGAGGCGCTGCGCGCGATCGTCACCGCGGCCGCGCGCACCACCGGGGCGGATCTGCGCATCACCGGAGGAGCCACCCATTGAGTGCGGAAGACCCCACAGCGGATAGTGCTATATCGGATGAATTCCGGCAGTGCGCACCGCGGTTCGCCACCGTCGCGCTCGCCAACGTCACCCGGGCCTACCCCAACGCCCCCGCTCATCTGCTGCGCGGCCCCGAGGACCTGGTGTCGCCGCGCACCCATCACCCCGCCTTCTACGGCTCCTACGACTGGCACTCCGCGGTCCATATGCACTGGCTGCTGGTCCGGCTGCTGCGCCGCTGCCCCGACCGGGTGCCCGGCGTCGCGATCACCGAGGTGCTGGACCGCCACCTCACCCACGGCGCGCTCACCGCGGAGGCCGGTTATCTGCGCGTCAACCCCTCCTTCGAGCGCCCGTACGGCTGGGCCTGGCTGCTGGCGCTGACGGCCGAATGCCGTGCGCTGGGCGGTACCGCGGGCGGCCGCTGGGCGGCTGCCCTGGAACCCGCGGCCGAAGCGGTCGAGGAACTGCTGCGCGGGTGGCTGGTCCGGGCCACCTATCCGGTCCGCCACGGCACCCACACCAACAGCGCCTTCGCCCTCGGCCTCGTCCTGGACAGCGCGTCCCCCGCGGGCCGCCCCGCGCTGACCGGACCCGTCGCCGGGGCGGTGCTCGACTGGTTCGCCGACGACCACGACGCGCCCGTCCACTGGGAACCCTCCGGCCAGGACTTCCTGTCGCCGGCGCTCACCGAGGCGGAGGCGGTGTGCCGGGTGCTGCCGCGCGAGGAGTTCGGGCCCTGGCTGACGCGCTTCCTGCCCGGACTCGAACGCCCGGCCGTCACGCTCCTCGCCCCACCCGTCGTCTCCGACCCCGGCGACCCGCAGATCGGTCATCTCATCGGGCTCTCCCTCAGCCGGGCCGCCGGTCTGCGCAGGCTGTCGGCCGCCCTGCCGCCCGGTGACGCACGGGTGCCGCTGCTGACGGCCGCCGCGGAGAACCACCTCGCCGCGGGGCTGGCGCGCACCGCCTCCGGCGACTTCACCGGTGACCACTGGCTCGCCACCTTCGCGGCGCTCGCCATGGACGGACCACCCGGGCACGGGGCCGTAGACTGACGGGCCGGTGCGGCACGGGAGCCGCGCCGGGACGCCTGCGCGTACCCCGGTACCCATCGGCGATCTCCGTGTCATAGCGGGATCTCCGTGCCGTTTCGTCCGTTGTCGGTGCGACGGCCTACTCTGTGCGACGTGACATCTCCACCCCCCGGGGCGGCTGCGCCCCAGCTCAACGGCCATGCCGGGCCCGCCCGCCCGGCCCCGGGCCCGGCCGCCGACGAGGGCCTGGCCCGGCGGCTGCGCGCGCTCGCGTGCACCGCGCCGCTGCACGACCTCGACACGCGCAAGGCCAACCTGGCGGGGGAGTACGGGGTGTACGCGATGGCCGAGGTCGCCCTCGCCGCCATCGACCTGGTCACGCTCAACATGGACTTCGACACCGGGGCCGACCACGACCAGATAGTGGCCAGGCTGCTGCCCCGCGTCGCCGCCCAGGCCCCCGGGCGCTCCGCCGCCGAGCACGAGCGCGTCGCCCGCTGGGTGCTGGAGAACCTCATCAATGTCGGCAGTGTGGACCGCGGCTTCCGCGCGGTCTACGGCACGTTCGGGGCCGATGGCGCCTATGTCCGGCGTGACTACGACTTCAAACTGATCGAGGAGGTACCGGGCCCCGGCGGCACCGTCTATCTGCGCACCACCGACGAAGCCGTCAACGTCCTGGTCGGCGCCCTCGACACGGACGTCACCAGCGCCCAGATCGCCGCCGAGGTCAAACTGGAAGTGCTGATCAGCCGCGGCCGTCTCGCCGACGCCCAACTCGCCGCCGAGCAGGCCCGCTACCGCACCGTCCAGTACTCCGAGACCCTGCGCCGGACCCTCGACGCCACCCGGCGCAACGTCCGGGCGGTCGACTGGCTGAGCACCGTCCCCGAGATGATCACCGAGGCGCTCGACCACGTCGCCGACCGCTACCGCCACGAGAACGCGATCCTCACCAACATCCGCAAGGCGCGCGACGAGGCCGAGGGCGCCGAGCACAAGCGGCGCGCCGCCGAGCTGGTCGACATCGTCAAGGACTGCATCCGGCGGCACACCCAGCTTCAGTCCCGGCTGCTGGAGGCCGGGCCGCTGTTCCGCGCCGAGCAGGACCGCCAGGCGTTCGCCGCCCCCGCCGCGCGCTCCGGACTCGACCTGTACGGACAGCTGCTGGCCCCGCTGCTGCCGCTCCCCGTCGAGCGCGCGGGCCGGGTCACCGACGCCTTCTTCGCCCGCGGCACGGGCCTGCGCACCCCGACCTCGGTGCGGATGGGCGACCTGGCGGAGATGCTGCTCACCCCGCCCGCCGAGCGGGAGCACCTGGGCGCGGAGATGCCCGAGCCCGATCTGATCGCCACCCCTGACGACAGCCGGTTCAGCGAGGAACAGCTCGCCATGGCCATGGAGCTGCTGGAGCTCCCCGCGGACGCCCCCCGCCGTCTCTCGGGCCTGCTCGCCGACGCCCGCCGCCGGGACGCCGACCTGCCGTACCTCATCGCCCTGCTGGCCGTGCACGCCGCGAGCCCCCCGGTCGGCACCGCCTACCGCCAGGGCGAACAGCGTCTCCTCTTCGCCGTCGACGACGGCACCGAACTCGACGACCCGGAGTTCGGCGGCGCCGACCTCATCGTGGGCACCGCCCTGCTGGACGCCGCCGGAATGGCCGCGGACCGGGCGGAGGTGGCGTGATGCCGCGCGCCGCCCGACCGGCCACCGGCCCCTTCGTCAACCGTGAGTACGCCCCGCGCAAGGAGCTTCACCCGTGACCGAGTACGACGCCCTCGACGAGGCGGCGCAGCCGGAGCCCGCACCGGCCTCCGGTGGCGCGCCGGGCGGGGTCACCCCCGCCGACGCGGCCGACGCCGCGCGGCTGGTGGCCTTCGGGCTCCAGCCCAAGCTGCTGCCCGCGCGTGACGTCGAGTACGCCGAACTGCTCCGCCGCCACCGTGACGAACCGGCCTTCGCCCGGCTCACCGACGCCGTCGCGGCCGGGCTCGGCCTGATCGTGCTGGAGGTGTCCACCCGCGCGGGGATGGCGGTCACCGCCGCCGAGGACTCGGTCTTCGCCGTCCGCATGGGCGACTATGCCCGCCGCGCGAGCACCGACTCCGCCGACCGCTTCCTGCACGGCCTCGCCCATCTCGCCGTCGCGGCCCTCGCCTTCCCCCGTCCCGAGGACCTCGCCGACGACGGCTACATCGGCCGGGTCACCGTCAACGGGGTGGACGCCTTCGTCCGCCAGGCGTGCCGCCGCCTCGAGGAGCGGGCCGAGGAACAGGGCGACAACACCGACCCGGCCACCGACGCCCCCGGTCTCGAGGCCGCCTGGCGGGTGTACGCGCGGCGCAGCGCCACCGGCGCCACCAAGGACGCCCGCAGACTGGCCGGTTCGACCACCGGCATCATCGGCAAGGCCGTCGCCTTCCTCGTCGACTCCGGCTTCCTCCAGCGCACCGGGGACGACGCGGGGGGCGCGTACCGCACCACCCCCCGCTACCAGCTCCAGGTGCGCGACATGGCGGCCGGTGCCGCCATGACCGAACTGCTGGAGCTGGGCATCGTTCCCGTCGGCGACGGCAGCGCCACCCTGCTGCCGCCCGACGACACCGACGACCTCGACCTCGTCGCCGACGCCGGTCTGCCGTTCCACTCCTGACGTTTCCGACACCACCCGCCCCCTGACCCCAACGAGAGTCCTGCCGCCATGTACGAGCTGTCCCGGGTCCGCCTCTACTCCATCGGGCCGGCCGGTGCGCGTTACGCCGACACCGTGCTGGACCTGCGCGGAGTCGGCGAGCCGGTGCCCAGCCCCGCGCCCACCCAGGCGGAGTTCTTCGAGGACGAACCGGTCGGCCCGCCGCGGCGCCCGGCGCCCGCGGGCGTGCTCTTCCTGGAGAACGGCGGCGGCAAGTCCGTCCTGCTGAAGCTGATCTTCTCGGTGATGCTGCCGGGCCACCGCAACACCCTCGGCGGCGCCAGCTCCGGTGTGCTGCGCAAGTTCCTGCTCGCCGACGACTGCGGCCATGTCGCCCTGGAGTGGCAGCACACCGTCACCGGCGAGACCGTCGTGGTCGGCAAGGTCAGCGAGTGGCGCGGCCGCCAGGTCTCCAACGACCCGCGCAAGTTCGCCGAGGCGTGGTACTCCTTCCGCCCCGGCCCCGGGCTCAGCCTGGACTCGCTCCCCGTCGCCGAGTCCGCCGCGGTGCGGCCCGCCGCCGAGGGCGCCTCCACCGCCCGCGGCCGCCGTCGCACCATGAAGGGGTTCCGCGACGCGCTCACGGAGGCGGGCAAGGCGTATCCGCACCTCGATGTGGTCTGGGTGGAGATCCACGAGCGCTGGAACGAACACCTCGGCGACCTCGGCCTGGACCCCGAACTCTTCCGCTACCAGCGGGAGATGAACGCCGACGAGGGCGAGGCGGCCGGACTCTTCGCCGTCAAGAACGACTCCGACTTCACCGATCTGCTGCTCCGTGCCGTCACCGACACCCGTGACACCGACGGACTCGCCGACCTCGTCCACGGTTTCGCGCACAAGCTGGGCCGCCGCGCCGAGCTCACCGCCGAACGGGACTTCACCGCCGGATCGCTGGACCTGCTGTCGCGGATCGCCGAGGCGGCCGGCCGCCGGGAGCAGGCGCGCGGTGTGCACGCGGGCGCCGAGCGCCGCACCCGTACGCTCGCCCGGCGGCTCTCCGCGCGCGGCGCCGAGGAGCGCGGCCGCGCCGCCGAACTGGCCCAGCAGGTGGCCTCCGCCGCGCACGCGGTCACCGGGGCCGAGACGGCGCGAGGCCGCAGCGGCCTCGTCGCCGCCGAACTCGCCTACCGTCACGCCTCGCTGGCGCTCGCCGCCGCCGAGAAGGGCGCCGCCGCGCAGCGCCGTGAGCTGAACGACGCCCGCACCCTGCACTCCGCCTGGCAGGCCGCCGAGACCGTACTGCGCCACCGCGCCGCCGCCGACCGCTCCGCGCGCGTCGCCGCCGCCATCCGCGAGGCCGAGCGGGACGCCGCGCCCGCCCTCGCCGCCCGCGCCAAGGCCGCCGCCGATCTGGTCCGCGCGCTGCACGCGGCGGCCGGGGACGGCGAACGGGTGGCCAACGAGGAGGAGGAGCGCTCCGCCGCCCTCCAGGAGACCGGCGAGTCCGCCCACCGGGACGCGACCGCCGCCGCCACCGCCGCCCAGCGCGCCCGCAGCGAGGCCGAGCACCTGCGGCAGCGGCTCACCGAGGTCGAGCAGGAGACCGCCGAGGCCGTGCGCGCCGGATGGCTCGACGACTCGGCCCCGGACGCCGACCCGGCCCGCGCGGCGCTCGCCGCGAGCGACGCGGAGAAGACCGCGGCCGCCGCCTGGGACTCCGCCCGGGAGACGGCCCGCCGCACCGCCGACCAGGCCGCCACGGCCGCCGGCGACCAGGCCCGCACCGAACTGGCCGCCGCGCGCGCGGCGGACGCGGCCCGGGCCGCGGAGTCCGCGTACGAGGGGGAGCGGCGTACGGCCGGGGCGCTCGGCGCCGAACCGCGCCTGGTCGAACTGCTGGGGCTGCCCCAGCCGTCGGCCGCCGTCCCCGCCCCCCGTGGCACCCGAGGCCCGTCGGCGGCCCGTTCGGACGGACGGACGTCCGTGACGGTGCGCCTCACGGACCCCGGCGCGGGCGGTCGTCCGCTGCCCGCCGACCCGGGCCGGTCCGGGTGGATCACGGTCCCGGTCGACGACGATCCCGACGCGGACGACATGCTGGGCCTCGACCGGCTCCCCGCGGCCTTCCGCGCCGACACCCCCGCCTGCCCGTCGGGGCTCCAGCCCGATCCGGCGGACGACCACGCCTACGCGGACGACGCGGACGACGAACCGACGGCCCGTACCCGGAACCGGGACGAACAGCCCGCCGCCGACCACGAAGGTCCGGAGAGCGGCGACCACCTGGTGCCGGTGGACTCGCCCGCTCCGGGCCTCGCCCCGGCCGGAGGAAGCACTCCGGACGGCGTCCCGTCGGGCGCCCCCGGGGATCCCCGGGACAGCGGCCCCGACGCTGACGCCGGGGCGGCGCACCGGTTCGGCGGCGATCCCGTGGTGCCGGAGGAGCCCTGGGCTCCGGGCCGTGCCGCGGCGAAGGCGCGGGACGTCGGCGGCGAGCGCGCCCCGGCGGCCGGAAGCCCCGAAGACGACGGTCCGCTGGGCGCGGATGCCGGATCCGCCGACGAAGGCGGCGGCCGCACCCTGGCCGCGGACTCCCTTCCTCCCGGGCGGGTGACCGTCCGGATCGGGGACGGCGAGGGCGACCGGCGTCGCCGCCGTGCGGTGGCCGCCGATTCGCGGCCCACGGGACGGGTGTCGGCCGATGCCGGGGACGGGCCCGGACAGGACGTGCCCGGTTCCGTGCCGCCGCCCGCGCCGCCCCGCCCCGATGCCGATGCCGATGCCGATGCCACGGAGGGTCCCGGCACCGCGCACAGCCCCGAGACCTCCGCCGACGACCCCGACTGCTGGGACCCCGAGCTGGGGGACGACAGCGAGGCCGCCGTGCGGCCACGGCATGAGCGGACAGCCCCCGCACCGCCGCTGCGCCCCGAAGGTCCGCTCACCGCCGAGGAGTTGGACCGGAACGCCGAGGCGCTGCGCGACATGCTCGATGAGAGCGTCGCCTCCGCCGAGCGGCAGCTCTTCGAGCTGCGGACGGCCGCCGCCGACGACGCGCGGATCCTCGGCGCGCTCGGCGACGGCGGGCTGCTGCCGCCCAGCCCGGATGTGCTGGCCGCCGTCGAATTCCTCGGTGAGCACGGCATTCCGGCGCTCCCGGGCTGGCGTTACCTCGCCCAGGCGGTCGACCCCGTCGACCACGCCGCCGTGCTCGCGGCCCGCCCCGAACTCGTGGACGGGGTGGTGATCACCGACCCCGACACCCACGCCCGCGCCCGCGAGGTGCTGGGACAGGCGTCGCTGCTGCCGCGGTCCGCCGTGGCCGTGGGCACCGCCGCCGCGCTGCTGGCGCCCACCCCCGCCCCGGGGGAGCGGGACAGCGGGGTGTTCCTGGTCCCGCCGAACCCGGCGATGCACGACGAGCGCGCCGCCGACGACGAGCGGCGTGAGCTGCGCGCCCGCGCCACCGCCCGCGACGAGGAGATCCGGGCCCTCGCGGCCCGGCTGGCGGGGGACCGTGCCCTCTCGGCACGGCTCGCCTCCTGGCGCACCGGCTGCCCGCAAGGGCGCCTCGCCGAACTGGCGGTCGCCGCCGAGGAGGCGCGGGAGAGCGCCGACACCGCGCAGCGGGAGCTGGTGGAGACGCGGACGGCTCGCGCCGAGGCCGACGAGGCCGCCACCGAGGCGGCCCGGGTCCGTGACGAGCGGCAGGAGGCGGCCCAGCGCGCCCGCCGCGTGGCGGACGCACTGGCCGGTCTGGCGTACCGGCTGCGGCAGCGTGCCGCCTGGCAGACCCGGCTGCGCGAACTGGCCGACGAGGCGGCCGAGTCGGAGGAGCGGGCCGACGCTCTGGTGGACCGGGCCCGTGCGGCCGACGAGGACCGGCGCGCGGCCCAGCGCGCCGCCGACGACGCGCGCCGCACCGCCCGGGCCCTGCGCGTCGAGCGGGCCGAGATCGCGGGCGCGCCCGATGACCTCGGGGAGGACACCGAGCTGCCCACCGCCTCGCTGCCCGCGCTCCGCGAGGCGTACCGCGCGGCGTCCCAGGTGTACGAGAAGGTCGGTGTGGGCGCCGACCTCCGCGCCGAACAGGCCCGTGCGGAAAGCGACGAGAGCGCCGCCCTCGCCACCCTCGACCGGCTCACCAACAAGGTCCGCACCCGCGCCGCCCAGCTCCTGGAGGGCACCGACGGCGCCGACGGACCCTCCCGGCAGGCCGCCGCGGCCCGCGCGGAATCGCTGGTCCAGATGCTGGAGACACGCGCCTCGGCGGCGAGCGAGCAGCTGGGACGGCTGCGCGGCGAGGCCGAGCGGCTGGCGCCCGCCGACGACGGCGACGCCCACACCGAGCTTCCCGAGGAGATGGTCCCGGCCGACGCCGAACGGGCCAAGGACCTGTTGCGCACCGCCACCACCGAACTGGCCGCCCGCACCGACGCGCTGGACACCGCCCGTACCGTCCACGCCGATCTGCTGCGCTCCCACCGCGCCGCGGAGGACGCGGCGGGCGGGTTCGACGAGACCGCCGCGCTCCTGAGGGACCTGCTGCGCGACGGGCCGGGCACGGGCGAGGAGGAGACGGAAGCTCCCGAGCCGTACACCGGGGACCTCGCCGAGGCCCGCCAGGCCGCGGCCGAGGCCCGCCGCTCGCTGCGCGGCTGCGCCGCCGACCTCTCCCAGGCCGAATCGGCGGTCCGGGAGGCGAGCGACGTCCTCGTCCGGCACGCCAACTCCACCCGCTACGAGCAGGTCCGCACCCCGGCCCGGCAGCAGATCCGGGAGCTGCCCGCGGCGGCCCTGCCCGAGCACGCTGCGGCCTGGGCCGAGGCGTTCGCACCCCGGCTGCGCGTCCTCACCGACGAGCTGGAGCAGTTGGAGCGCAACCGCGGCAGCATCGTGGACCGGCTGCGCGGGTTGGTGGAGTCCTGCCTGGCCACGCTGCGTTCGGCCCAGCGGCTCTCCCGGCTCCCGGAGGGCCTCGGTGAGTGGTCGGGCCAGGAGTTTCTGCGGATCCGCTTCGACGATCCCGACCAGGCGACGCTGACGGAGCGGCTGGGTGAGGTCATCGACGAGGCCACCCGCTCCGCCGTGAAGAAGAACTCCGACCTGCGCCGGGACGGTATGTCCCTGTTGCTGCGCGGGGTGCAGGCCGCACTCCAGCCGCGCGGGGTGGCGGTGGAGATCCTCAAGCCGGACGCGGTGCTGCGGGCCGAGCGGGTGCCGGTCGGGCAGATGGGTGATGTGTTCTCCGGCGGCCAGCTGCTGACCGCCGCCATCGCCCTGTACTGCACCATGGCCGCGCTGCGCAGCAACGACCGCGGCCGGGACAGGCACCGCCACGCGGGCACGCTCTTCCTCGACAACCCCATCGGCCGGGCCAACGCCACCTATCTGCTGGAGCTCCAGCGGGCGGTCGCCGACGCTCTCGGCGTCCAGCTGCTGTACACCACGGGGCTGTTCGACACCACGGCGCTGGCCGAGTTCCCGCTGGTGATCCGGTTGCGCAATGACGCGGATCTGCGGGCGGGGCTGAAGTACATCAGCGTCGAGGAGCATCTGCGCCCGGGCCTGCCCCAGAGCGATCCGGAGGGTGAGCAGGTGCACGGCCAGATCACCGCCACCCGGATGTACAAGCGGCCCGCCGAGACCCCGGCGCACACGGAGACCCCGGCGCCCGGGGCCGCCGAGGTCTCCGACACCGCTCAGGAGCGGACCGCGGGCTAGTTGTTCACCACCAGCGAGGCACTTCCCGCCGAGGCCGCCTGGTTGACCGAGCCGTTGTAGTTGGCGGTGACGGTGTACGTCCCCTTGGGGAGCGGGTTGAACACCGCGGAGGCCACACCGTTGACCAGGGTCGCGGTCTGCGGGGTCCGCCCCGGGATGGCCAGGGTGACGGTTCCGGTGGGTGTGCCCGTACCGGGGAGGACGGTGGCCACCGTGGCGGTGAGGGTCACCGGGTCGTTGACCCTCGCCGGGTTGGGTGTGGCGACCACGGCCGTGGTGGTGGACGCCTTGTTGACGGTCTGGGTGTCGGTGCCGGTGGAGGTGTTGAAGCTGTCGTTGCCGTTGTAGGTGGCGGTGACCGTGAACGGACTGCCGGTCGTGGTGGTGTAGGCGCGGGTGGCGGTGGCGACCCCGGACGAGACCGGCGTGGTGACGGAGGCGCTGCCGTCACCGAAGCTGAAGGTGACTGTCCCGGTCGGCGAGCCGGAAGCGGAGGACACGGTCGCCTGTACGGTCACCGTCTGTCCGGCCACCGACGGATCGGGGATCGTGGTCACCGTGGTGGTGGTCGCGGTCTTGCTGACCGCCTGGGTGTCGGTGCCCGTGGATGTCGTGAAGTTGGTGTCGCCGTTGTAGGTGGCGGTGATGGGGAAGGGACTTCCGGTCCGGGTGGAGTAGGTGTGGGTGACACTGGCGACCCCGCCGGCGAGTGTCGCCGTGGCGTTGCCGGTGCCGTCGCCGAAGCTGAAGGTGACCGTGCCGGTGGGCGTCCCCGCGCCGGGGGCGATGGCCGCCACGGTGGCGGTGATGGTCACCGACTGCCCGGCCGTCGACGGATCCGGTGTGGAGACCACGTTCGTGCTGGTGGACGCCTTGTTGACGGTCTGGCTGTCGGTGCCGCTCGAGGTGTTGAAGGTGTCACTGCCGTTGTAGGAGGCGGTGACGGTGTACGGGCTTCCGGAGGTTCCGCTGAAGACGTGGGTGACCGTCGCGACCCCGGCGGACAGCGTCGCCGTGGTACTGCCCGTGCCGTCGCCGAAGTTGAAGGTGACCGTGCCGCCCGGCGTGCCGTTGCCGGGCGCCAGCGGGGTGACGGTCGCGGAGAAGGCCACCGACTGGCCCGCCGCCGAGGGATCCGGGCTGGAGACCACCGCGGTGGCGGTGTCCGCCTTGTTGACGGTCTGGCTGTCGGTGCCGCTGGACGCCGTGAAGTTGGCGTCCGCGTTGTAGGTCGCGGTGATGGGGAAGGGGCTTCCCGTCCTGGTGGTGTAGACGTGGCCGACGGTCGCCGCTCCGCCCACCAGGGTGGCGGTGGCGCCCGGGGTGCCGTCGCCGAAGCTGAAGGTGACGGTGCCGGTGGGGGTTCCGGTGCCGGGGGCGACGGAGGCGACGGTGGCGGTGATGGTGGTGGACTGTCCGGTGACGGTGGGGTCGGGGCTGGAGGCCACGGCGGTGGTGGTGGCTGCCCGGTTGACCGTCTGGGTGTCGGTCCCGCTGGAGGCGTTGAAGTCGTTGTCCCCGTTGTAGGTGGCCGTGAGGGTGTAGGGGCTGCCGGACGTCCCCGCGTAGGCGTGGCTGACCGTCGCTACTCCGCCCACCAGGGTGGCGGTGGCGCCCGGGGTGCCGTCGCCGAAGCTGAAGGTGACGGTGCCGGTGGGGGTTCCGGTGCCGGGGGCGACGGAGGCGACGGTGGCGGTGATGGTGGTGGACTGTCCGGTGACGGTGGGGTCGGGGCTGGAGGCCACGGCGGTGGTGGTGGCTGCCCGGTTGACCGTCTGGGTGTCGGTCCCGCTGGAGCCGGTGAAATTGGTGTCGCCGTTGTAGGTGCCGGTGATGGTGTACGGGCTGCCGGTGGTCCCCGTGTACACGTGGGAGACCACGGCCTGGCCGTTGTTCACCGGTGCGGTGGCGCCCGGGGTGCCGTCGCCGAAGCTGAAGGTGACGGTGCCGGTGGGGGTTCCGGCGCCGGGGGCGACGGACGCGACGGTGGCGGTGATGGTGGTGGACTGTCCGGCCACGGTGGGATCGGGGGAGGAGACCACCGCGGTGCTCGTCGCGGCCGGGGCGACGGTCTGGGTGTCGGTGCCGCTGGACGCGGTGAAGCTGGAGTCCCCGTTGTAGGTACCGGTGACCGTGACCGGGCCGCCCGCCGTCGTGTACGTGTGGGTGATCCGGGCCACGCCACCCAAGACCGTCGCCATCTCGGTGGGGCTGCCGTCGCCGAAGTCGAAGGTCACGACACCGGTGGGTACGCCCGCGCCCGGGGCGACCGGTGCCACGGTCGCGGTGAGGGTCACCGGCTGGCCGGTCACCGACGGATTCGGTGCGGAGGTCAGCGTGGTGGTCGTGGCCGCCGCGTCCACCGTGTGCGCGTCCGCCCCCGTGGAGCTGCTGAAGTCGCCGTCACCGCTGTAGTGGGCGGTCACCGCGTACGGGCTGCCCGTCGCGCTGGTGTAGGAGTGGGCGACCGTCGCCACCCCGGCGATGAGCGGCGCGGTGATGACCGCGGTCCCGTCGCCGAAGTCGAAGGAGACCGTACCGGTGGGCACTCCGCTGCCCGGCGGGGTCGGGGCCACGGTCGCGGTGAAGACGACCGACTGCCCGGTCACCGAGGGGTCGGGGGAGGAGACCACCGTGGTGGAGGTGGTGGCGGCGCCGGGCGAGACCGTGTGGGTGTCGGTCGCGGTGGCCGGGGCGAAGTCGGCGTCCCCGCTGTAGTTCGCGGTGGCCGTGTAGGGACTGCCGGAGGCGTCCGCGTAGGTGTGGGTGATGGTGGCGACTCCGGCGGAGACCGCGGCCGTGACCGGTTCACCGCCGTCGCCGAAATCGAAGGTGACGGTGCCGGTCGGTGTGCCCGCGCCCGGGGCGTCCACCGACACCCTGGCGGTGAAGGTGACTTCCTGCCCGGCCACGGACGGGTCGGGCGAGGACACCAGCATCAGGGCGGTGGTCGCCTGGTTGACCGTGTGGCCGTCGGTCCCGCTGGAGACGGTGAAGTCGGGGTCCCCGTTGTAGTCGGCGGTGACGGTGTACGGGCTGCCCGCGGTGCCGGCCCAGACGTGGCTGACGGACGCCTGGCCCGCGGCGAGCGGTACCGCCACGGAGGGGGTGCCGTCGCCGAAGGTGAAGGTGACGGTGCCGGTGGGGGTTCCGGCCCCGGGTGCGACCGGCGCGACGGTGGCCGTCACGGTCACCGGTTCACCCGACACCGAGGGATCGGGTGAGGTGGTCACCGCGGTGGTGGTCGCGGCCGGGGCGACGGTCTGGGTGTCGGTGCCGCTGGACGCGGTGAACCCGGTGTCCCCGCCGTAGACGGCCGTGATGGCGTACGGGCTCCCGGAGGTGGTGGTCCAGACGTGGCCGATACTGGCGCTGCCGTCCACCACGTCCACGGCCACGGAGGGGGTGCCGTCGCCGAAGCTGAAGGTGACGGTGCCGGTGGGGGTTCCGGCGCCGGGTGCGACCGCCGACACGGTGGCGGTCACGGTCACCGGCTCACCCGTCACGGACGGATCCGGTGTGGAGCTGACCACCGTGGTGGACTGCGCCGGGAGGACGGTCTGCGTGACGGTGCCCACCGAGCCGGTGAAGTCGGCGCTCCCGCCGTAGGTCACGGTGACGGAGTACGGGCTGCCCGTCGCGCTGGTGTAGGAGTGCTGGGTGGTCGCCTCGCCCCCGGCCACGGGGACGGCGACGGGCGCGCTGCCATCCCCGAAGTCGAAGGTCACCGTGCCGGTGGGGGATCCGTCACCCGGTGCGTCCGGTGCCACCCGCGCGATGAACGTGACCTCCTGGCCCGCCACCGACGGATCCGGCAGGGTGAGCACGGAGGTGGTGGTCGTGGACGGCGCCACCGTCTGGGTGTCGGTGCCGCTGGAGGCGGTGAAGTCGGCGTCGCCGTCGTAGGTGGCGGTCACGGTGTACGGGCTGCCCGCCGTCCCCGCCCAGGCGTGGTCGACCGTGGCGACGCCGCCGGTGATGTCCGCGGTGACGGGTTCGCCGCCGTCACCGAAGTCGAAGGTGACGGTGCCGGTGGGGGTTCCGGCCCCGGGGGTGACCACCGCGACGGTGGCGGTGACGGTCACCGGCTGGCCCGGTACCGAGGGGTCGGGTGCGGTGGTCACGGCGGTGCTGGTGGCCGCCTGGTTCACGATCTGGATCGCGGCTCCGCCGGAGGCCGTGAAGTCGGCGTCCCCGCTGTAGGAAGCCGTGACGGCGTACGGGCTCCCGAGCGTGTCGGTCCAGTTGTGGGAGGCGGTGGCCACCCCGGCGGTGACCGGGACGGTGACGGACGGGCTGCCGTCGCCGAAGTCGAAGGTGACGGTACCGGTCGGGGTGCCGGCACCGGGTGCGACCGCCGAGACCGTCGCGACCACGGTCACCGCCTCGCCGGCCACCGAGGGCGTGGGTGCCAGGCTCACCGCCGTGGCCGAGGAGGACTGGTTCACGGTCTGGCTGAAGGTGTCGGCCGAGCCCGTGTAGTCGATGTCGCCGCTGTAGGTGACGGTCACCGTGTACGGGCTGCCCGCCGCGCCGGTGAAGGTGTGGTCGACGGTGGCCACCCCGGCGACCACCGGGACCGCGGCCGGGAGGCTGCCGTCCCCGAAGTCGAAGGTCACCGTGCCGGTCGGTGAACCGCCGCCCGGCCCCGCAGGGGCCACCGAGGCGCTGAAGGTGACCGGTTGCCCCACCACGGACGGCTGGGGTGCGGCGGTCACCGTGGTGGTGGTGGCGTCCTGGGTCACGGTCTGGGTGGCCATGGCCACCGAGGTGCCGAAGTCACCGTTGCCGTTGTACACGGCGGTGATGGTGTACGGACTGCCCAGGCTGGTGGTGTAGACGTGGCTGAGGGTGAGGGCCCCGCCGACCAGTGGCGCGGTGACGGGCGTCGTGCTGTCGCCGAAGTCGACGGTGACGGTGCCGGTCGGGGTTCCGGCGCCCGGGGGCGTGGTGGCGACCGTGGTGGTGACGGTCACCGGCTCGCCCACCACGGTGGGCCCCTGACCGATGATCACCGTGCTGCTGGTGGAGCTCTGCTGGACGGCGTGGGTGGTGGTGGCCGTGGACGCGGCGTAGCCGGTGGAGCCGTTGTAGGTCGCGGTGATGGTGTAAGGGCTGCCCGCGGTGGTGGCGTACTGATGGGTGACCGTGGCCAGACCGCCGACGGTGTCGACGGTGACGGTCGGGGTGCCGTCGCCGAAGTCGACGGTGACCGTGCCGGTCGGGGTGCCGGTGCCCGGGGGAACCGGAGCCACGGCCGCGGTGACGGTCACCGGCTCGCCGACCACGGTCGGATTCGGCGAGGAGAAGAGGCCGGTGAGAGTGGCCGCCTGATCGACCGTCTGCACCTCGGTGTCCGTGGAGGCGCTGAAGGCGGCGTCGCCGCTGTAGGTCGCGGTGACGGTGTACGGACTGCCCGAGGGACCGGCGTACGCGTGTACCGCGGTGGCGACTCCGTCGGTCACCGCCACCAGGAGCGGGCCCGAACCGTCACCGAAGTCGATGGTGACGGTGCCGGTCGGGGTCCCGGTGCCCATCACGGCCGGTGCCACAGTCGCGGTGAAGGTGACCGGTTCTCCGGTCACCGACGGGTTCGGGGCGGTGGTCAGGGTCGTGGTGGAGGCGGCCGGGTTCACCGTCTGGGTGTCGACGCCGGCCGAGCCCGCGAAGTCGCCGTCCCCGCCGTAGGAGGCGGTGACCGTGTAGGGGCTGCCCGCGGTGGAGCCGTAGACGTGGGTGACCGTGGCGACTCCGGCGGTCAGCGGCGCGGTGGCCGGTGCGCTGCCGTCACCGAAGTCGAAGGTCACCGTGCCGGTGGCGGTGCCCGAGGCGGGCGGCAGCACCGCCACGGTCGCGGTGAAGGTGACCGTCTGGCCGACGAGGGACGGGTCCGGGGAGGAGACGACCGTGGTCGAGGTGCTCGACACATCCGCTTCCACGCGCTGCGCGACCGTTCCGGCGGAGGCGGCGAAGTCGCCGTCCCCGCCGTAGGAGGCGGTGACGGTGTAGGGGCTGCCCGCGGTGGAGGCGTAGGCGTGCGTGGTGGTGGCGATTCCGCCCGAGACCGGCACGGTGACCGGGGAGGAGCCGTCACCGAAGTCGAAGACGACCGTGCCGCCGGGGGCTCCGGCGCCCGGTGGTACCGGTGTCACCCGGGCGATCAGCGTCACGGTCTGGCCCACCGCGGCGGGATTCGCGGACGAGGTCACCGTGGTGGTGGTGTCGGCGGGTTCGACGATGTGGGAGGTGGTGTCCTCGGACGGGGAGAAGTTGGTGTCGCCCTCGTACGTGCCCGTGATGGTGTACGGGCTGCCGCTCGCGCTGGTGTAGGCGTGGTTGACGGTCGCCGTGCCGGCCACGAGTTCGGCGGTGACCACGGGGGTGCCGTCGCCGAAGTCGAAGGTGACCCGGCCGGTGGGAAGTCCGGCCCCGGGCGCGTTCGGGGCCACCGTGACCGTGATCGTCTCACCGGTCACCGACGGATCCGGGGCGGCGGTGACCGTGGTCGTGGTCGCGGCCGGTTCGACGCTGTGCAACGCGCTGCCCGTGGAGACCAGGAAGTTGTCGTCCCCGCTGTAGGCGACGGTGACCGGATACGGGTTCTGCGACGCGTTGGCGTACGCGTGGGTGACGATGGCGGTGCCGCCGGACAGCGCCACCGTCTCGGGCGCCGTCCCGTCGCCGAAGTCGAAGGTGACGGTGCCGGTGGGCGTTCCGGCCCCCGGTGGCACCACGGCCACGGTGGCGCCGAAGGTGACCGTCTGGCCGGTCACCGAGGGCTCCGGGGCGGCGGTCACCACCGTCGTGGACACCGCCTGGGTCACCACCTGGGTGTCCGACGCCGCCGAGGGGTTGAAGTTGGCGTCGCCGCTGTAGGTCGCGGTCACCGTGTACGGGCTGTCCGCCACCTCCGGGCCGGGGCGGGTGACGGTCGCGGTGCCGCCCTCGACGGGGACGGTGACCGGCGGGGCGCCGTCGCTGAAGGTGAAGGTCACCTGTCCGGTCGGGGAGACGGCCGTCGGTGTCCCGGGGGTGATCTTCGCGACGAACGTCGTCTCCTGTCCCACCACGGAGGGGTTGGGCGAGGAGGCCACCGACAGTGTGGTGTCCGCGGGCTCCACGGTCTGCGGGTCGGTGCCCACGGAGGTGCCGAAGTCGGTGTCCCCGTTGTAGGTGGCGGTGACGGTGTAGGGGGTCTCGGCGGCGGCGCTGAAGGCGTGGGTGGCTTCCGCGACACCGCCCACCACCGCGGTGACGATCGGGGTGCCGTCGCCGAAGTCGAAGGTGACGGTGCCGGTGGGTGTTCCGGCCCCGGGCGCCAGGGCCGCGACCGTCGCGGTGAAGGTCACCGGTTCACCCACGGCGGAGGGGTCGGGCGCGGAGGTCAGGGAGGTGGTGGTGCCGGAGGGCTGCACGGTCTGGGCGCCGGTGCCCAGGGACGCGGTGAAGTCGGCGTCACCGCTGTAGGTGGCGGTGATGGCGTACGGGCTGCCCGCGGTGCCGGTGTAGGCGTGGCTGACCGCGGCGGTGCCACCCGCCAGCGCCACGGTCTCGGGCGTCGTCCCGTCGCCGAAGTCGAAGGTGACGGTGCCGGTGGGCGTTCCGGCTCCGGGCGGTACGGCGGCGACCGTGGCGGTGACGGTCACCGGCTCGCCCGAGACCGAGGGGCTGGGCGTCGTGTCCACGGTGGTCGCCGAGGCGGACTGCCCCACCGTCGCACCGGCCGTGCCCTGGGCGGCGGCGAAGTCGGCGTCGCCGCTGTAGGCGGCGGTGATGGTGTACGGGCTGCCCGCCGTGCCGGTGAAGGTGTGGGTGGCCTCGGCGCTGCCCCCGGTGAGGGTGACCACGACCGGCGGTGAGCCGTCGCCGAAGTCGAAGGTGACCGTGCCGGTCGGGGTGCCCGCGCCGGGCGGCAGCGAGCTGACCGTGGCGGTGACGGTCACCGGCTGCCCGGTCACCGACGGGGTGGGCGAGACCCCGACCGCCACGCTCGTCGTCGCCTGCTCCACCGTCTGGGTGTCGGTGCCGGTGGAGGCCGTGAAGTTGGTGTCGCCGCCGTAGACCGCGGTGACCGCGTACGGACTGCCCCCGGTGCTCGTGTAGACGTGGTCCACGGTCGCGGCGCCGCCGGACAGCGGCAGTTCGACCGCCGGGGTGCCGTCGCCGAAGTCGAAGCTCACCGTGCCGGTCGGGGTTCCCGCCCCCGGCGCCACCGGGGCGACCCGCGCCGTGAAGGTGACCGGCTGCCCGGTCTGGGAGGGGTCGGGGGCGCCGGTCAGCGTGGTGGTGGTCGAGGCCGCCGTCACGACCTGGGTGTCCGTACCGGTGGAGCCGAAGAACAGCACCTCGCCGTTGTAGGTGGCCGTGATGGTGTACGGCGTCTCCGAGGGGGCGTCGTAGGCGTGGCCGACCGTGGCCGTGCCGCCGGTGAGCGCCGTGGTGACCGGGTCGGTGCCGTCGCCGAAGTCGAAGGTGACCGTACCGGTGGGGGTGCCCGTGGTGGGCGGGACACCCGTGACCGTGGCGGTGAAGGTCACCGGTTCGCCGACGAGCGAGGGGTCGGGCGCGGAGGTGACGGCCGTCTCCGTCGGCGCCATGTAGCCGAAGGCACCGGTGAGGGTCGCGGTGCCGCCGGGGGTGAGCACGGTGATGTCGGCGGACCCGGGCGTCCCCGGCGGGGTCACCACCACGACCAGGGTGTCGGAGAACGCCCGGAAGGAGACCGCGGGGACACCGCCGATGAACACGCCGCTGACGCGGGAGAGCCCGGTGCCGGTCAGCAGGATGGTGCTGCCGCCCGCGATCGGCCCGGTGGAGGGGCTGACCCCGGTGACGTCGGGGGTCGGCGCGTAGGTGTAGGTCAGCCGGTTGCTCACCCCGCCGACACCGGTGACCCAGACCGGAACGGTGCCGGGACCGGTCGCGGGCGGGGCGGTCACCAGCAGGTTCTGGTCGGTGACGACGGCGGGGAACGCCAGGGAGTCACCGAAGTACACCAGCTGAGCGGTGCTCAGGTTGACCCCGGTGAGCTCGACGACGTTGCCGCCGCCGAGCGGTCCGGCGTCGGGCACGATGGTCTTCAGCCGGGGCCAGGGGATGTAGTAGAAGGTCCCGATGACGGCGCTGCCGCCGGGGGTGGTGACCGTGACCGGCACCGCCCCGGTGCCCCAGGGGCTCACCGCCACGATCGTCTCGTCGTCCAGGACGGAGTAACTGGCCGCGCGGTGCGGGCCGAAGAAGACGTCGGTGGTGAAGCTGAAGTGGTGTCCGATGATGGTCACCAGCGTTCCGCCGCTGTACGGACCCTGGTCCGGGAAGATCCCGGAGAGCGCCTCCAGGAGGATGCCCGGCAGTTCCCCGTCCGCCCCGAACCGGGTGGGCGCGAGCAGCCGCCCGTCGCCCGCGCGGGGCTGTGGGAGGGAGCCGAGGAGGGCGGTGGTGTCCAGCGTCCCGGGTACCCCGCCCGGATCGGCCGCGGTGCAGACCACCAGCCGGTCGGGGGCCGACCGCGCCACGATCGGGATCGGTGCCCGGAGGGTGTGGACGATCCTGTGGGAATCCGGGTCGACGACGGCGAGGCAATCCCCGCCGCCATCGGTGACGATGACGAGCCCGCACGGGCGATACGGCGTCAGCATGACGGCTCCAGACCAGCTCGCGGGGCCCGCCGCGCCGAAGCGGCGCCCGCATGCGCGCGCCGCCTTGGCCGGTCCCTGCACGTCCTTCGCGGAGGGGGCAGGGCGCGACAGCATCACGGGGATGCTTCCGTCTCCGGGCAGGCGCCTTCCGCTCCTCCGGAAAGGATGGGCGGCCCACCGGAATCGGACGGATTCAGTAACCCATTCCGGTGATGAGGAAGGCAACACTCCGGACAGGGGCTCACCCGAACGGACGAGTCGGGCATCCCAGGACGCCCCCTTCCGGAGCATCCGGAAGGGGGCGGAAAGGGGCGCGAGCGGGGGCCTGTTGAAGCGCCCCGGGGCCGCCGCTAGCTGTCCTGCTTGATCATGTCGGCGCACTTCTCGCCGATCATCATCGTGGTGATGCACGGGTTGACGGCGACCAGGTGCGGCATCACCGAACCGTCACACACCCGCAGTCCGCTCACCCCCTTCACCCTCAAGCGGGGGTCGAGCGGGGCCGAGACATCGTCGGGCGCGCCCATCTTCACGGTGCACGCGGGGTGGTAGACGGTGTTGTGGGTGTCGCGGATGTAGCCGAACAGCTCCTCGTCGGTGGTCACCCCCGGCCCCGGGGCCAGTTCGGCGCCCGCCCAGGCGGCCAGTGCGGGCCGCGCCGCGATCTCCCGCGCCAGCCGCAGTCCGTACGTCATCACGCGGATGTCGTGTTCATGGGTGAAGTAGCGGGGGTCGACGCGGGGTTTGTCGCGGAAGTCGCGGGTGCGCAGCCGGACGGTGCCGGTGGAGCGGGCGCGGGTGACGTTGGGGGTGAGGCAGAAGGCGTTCTCGGAGGTGGGGTAGCCGTGCCGGTAGGTGTTCATGTCGAAGGGCACCGAGCCGTAGTGGAACATCAGGTCCGGCCGGTCCAGACCGGGTTCGGTGCCCGCGAAGATGCCGATCTCCCACCACTGGGTGGAGCTGGTGACCATGGGCTGCTCGGCCTCCCACATGATCACCCCCTCCGGATGGTCCTGGAGGTTCTCGCCCACACCCGGCGCGTCCACGACCACCTCGATACCGCTCTCGCGCAGATGGTCCGCCGGGCCGATACCGGAGAGCATCAGCAGCTTCGGGGAGTCGATGGCACCGCAGGAGACGATCACCTCCCGCCGGGCCCGCGCCCGCAGGGTGTGGATCAGATCGGGGGAGAGGTAGTCGACCCCGGTGCAGCGCCGGTCCGCGTCCAGCACCAGCCGTTTCGCCTGCACCCCGGTGCGGATCTCCAGATTGGGCCGCTTCCCCATGATCGGGTGGAGATAGGCGACGGAGGAGGACTGACGGGTGTTGTCCTCATCGGAGTTGATCTGGAACCAGTGCGCACCGCGGACCACGGTGGTGCCGGTGTTGAACGGGGTGGTGGGGATGCCCGCCTCGGCGCACGCCTCCAGCAGCGCGGCCCCGCACGGGTCCTTGGGCGGCACGGTGCGGATGGTGACCGGACCGCCGCGCCCGTGGTGGTCGCCGGGCGCGTCATTGGTCTCCAGCCGGCGGTACAGGGGGAACGTCTCGGCGGCGTTCCAGCCCGTACAGCCGCCCGCCGCCCATTCGTCCAGATCCTCGGCCGGGGCCCAGAAGGCGATACAGGAGTTGTGCGAGGAACAGCCGCCCAGCACCTTGGCGCGGGCGTGCCGCATAAAGCTGTTGCCGCGCTCCTGCGGCTCCACCGGATAGTCCCAGTCGTAGCCGGACTCCAGCAGCCCCATCCAGCGGTCCAGCCGCAGTACGTTGTCGTCGCCGACGTCGGAGGGGCCCGCCTCCAGCAGACACACCGTGACCGAAGGGTCCTCGCTCAGCCGCGCCGCGACCACATTGCCGGCCGTACCGCCGCCGACCACCACATAGTCGAACTCGTCCATGGCTTCTCCTCCTTCGGTTCCGTTCAGTCGCTGACGGCGGGGACGGGGGTGCCGGACGGCTCGGTGCCGGCCACGGCCGCGTGCTCGGCCAGTACGCCGGTGCGGTGGCGCTGGACGAACCAGTAATAGGCGAAGCCGCCGAGCGCGACGGTGCCCACGAAGAGGAACGCGCCCCAGCGCAGATACCAGTGGTGCGGCGGGGCCGCGTTGTAGACCGCGTCCCGCGGCCAGGCGAGGTTGAGCATCATCCCCGCACCCCACAGCACCGCGAGCAGATTGACCGGCAGCCCGAACCGGCCGAGGGAGAACCGCCCCTCGCCCGCCGGGGTCCACCGCCCGCGCAGCCGCGCCACCAGCATCGGCAGCGTCACCAGCAGATAGGCGAGGTAGATCATGATGATGCCGATGCTGGTCACCACCGAGAAGATCTGCGGCTGGCGGATGTTGACGGCCAGTACGGCGAGCGCCAGCACCCCGACGATCACCGCGGGCAGTACCGGGGTCTTGAAGCGCGGGCTGACCCGCGCCATCAGCGAGGCCGCGGGCAGGTTGTTGTCCCGTGCCATCGCGAACGCCAGCCGTACGGCGGCGGTGTGCACGGCCAGCGCGCACACGGTCACCGCGATCAGCACGCACCACAGCATCGCCTTGCCGACCGTCGGGCCCAGTACGTCGAGCACGATGTACTGCAGTCCGTCGGTGGACAGCCCCTCGCCGGTCAGACTGCCCACGCTCATCAGCCCCAGCAGCAGGATCAGCCCGCCCAGCACGAAGGAGGCGATGAGCGCGCGCAGGATCGCGCGGGGCGCGTTGCGCGAGGGGTCCAGGGACTCCTCACCGAGCGAGGCCGCGGTGTCGAAGCCGTACATCACGTACGCGGAGGCCAGCGAGGCGGTGAGGAAGGCGCCCAGATAGCCGAGGCCCTGGCCGGAGCCGGTGTGCGCGGTCTCGGTGACCACCTCCGGACCGCGCACCACATGGACGGCGAAGAGCACGATCAGCACCACGGTGGCGATGAGTTCGAGGAAGACGCCCGCGGTGTTGATCCGGGCCATCAGCTTGACCCCGAAGGCGTTGACCAGGGTGGTGAAGAGGATGAGCACGGTGGCCAGCAGCACCGCGTTGGCGGCCGTGTCGTACTGGCCGCTCCCGTCCCCGACGAACTGGAAGGACGAGGAGATCTGCGGCAGCGTCAGCTGGTACGCCAGGGCCACCGCGGCCAGCGAGACGATCGAGGCGACCAGCATCATCCATCCGGCCAGCCAGCCCACATGGGCGTTGCCCAGCCGTTTGGACCAGTTGTAGACCGAGCCCGCGACCGGATAGCGGGCGGCCAGCTCGGCGAAGCACAGCGCCACCATGAGCTGTCCGCCGAAGACCATCGGCCAGGACCACCAGTAGGCGGGTCCGCCCTGGCCGTAGCCGAAGTAGAAGAGCTGGAAGGTGCCGGTGAGGATGGAGATGTAGCTGATCCCGGCGGCGAAGGTGTGGAAGTTGCCGAGCGTTCTCTTCAGTTCGGGGCGGTAGCCGAACTCCGCGAGTTCGGCGTCATCCTGGGATGGGGGCATGTGCGGACTCCAGAATTCAGGCGAACCAGCCCTGGGGGCGGGGACGGGTGTTGCGCCAGATGTGCTTGGTCTCGCGGTACTCCGCGAGACCGCTGGGCCCCAGCTCCCGCCCGGTCCCGGACTGTTTGAACCCGCCCCACTCCGCCTGCGGCAGATAGGGGTGGTAGTCGTTGATCCATACGGTGCCCAGCCGCAGCCGGGACGCGACCCGCTGGGCCCGCCCCTCGTCACCGGACCACACCGCCCCCGCGAGTCCGTAGATGGTGTCGTTGGCCAGCCGGACCGCCTCGTCCTCGGAGGCGAAACGTTCCACCGTGAGCACCGGGCCGAAGGATTCGTCGGCCAGTACCGACATCCCGCTGTGGCATCGGTCCAGTACGGTCGGCAGGTAGTAGTAGCCGTCCGCCAGGGCCGGGTCCTGGGGCCGGGCGCCGCCGCAGCGCAGCCGCGCCCCCTCCGCGATCCCCGCCGCCACATACGCCTCGACCTTGGCCCGGTGCGCAGCCGAGATCAGCGGACCGGTCTGGGCCCGCTCGTCGAACGGACCCCCCAGCCGGATGGCCCCGGCGCGGCGCACCACCTCCTCGACGAAGGCGTCGTGCAGCGAGTCCTCCACCAGCAGCCGGGCACCGGCCGAACAGACCTGTCCGGAGTGCAGGAAGACCGCGGTGAGCGCGTAGTCCACGGCCGTCTCGAAGTCCGCGTCGGCGAAGACCACATTGGGGTTCTTGCCGCCCAGCTCCAGTGAGGTCCGTTTGACGGTGCCCGAGGCCGCCGCCATGATCCGCCGCCCGGTCCGCAGTCCCCCGGTGAAGGACACCAGGTCCACATCGGGGTTGTCGGTCAGCGGCGCCCCGGCCTCGGCCCCCGGGCCCAGCACCAGATTGGCCACCCCGTCCGGCAGTCCCGCCTCCGCCAGCAGCCGCATCAGGGCGATGGCGGTGCTCGGCGTCAGCTCACTGGGCTTGAGGACGAAGGTGTTGCCCGCGGCCAGCGCGGGCGCCACCTTCCACGAGGTCTGCAGCAGCGGGTAGTTCCACGGGGTGATCAGGGCGCAGACCCCGACCGGTTCATGGACCACCCGGCTGACCGCGTCCGCCAGACCGGTGTCCACCTCCCGGTCCACCTCGGTGCGGACCAGGGTGCCGAAGTAGCGGAAGCAGGCCGCGACATCGTCGATGTCGAGTTCGCTTTCCACCAGCCGTTTGCCGGTGTCGAGGGACTCGGCGCGGGCGAGCCCGGCCCGGTCCCGCTCCAGCAGGTCCGCCACGCGCAGCAGCAGATCGCCCCGGACGGCCGCCGGGGTGCGGGGCCACGGCCCCTGGTCGAACGCCTGCCGGGCCGCGGCCACGGCCTCGGCCGCGTCCTTGCCGCCGCCCTCGTCGACGACCGCCACCAGCGAGCCGTCGGCCGGGCAGCGGATCTCCCGGGTGCGCTGGTCGATCGCCCCGGTCCACTGGCCACCGATGAAGAGATCACTCACGGGCATTCCTCCGCTTCCGGGGTGGGGACGTGCTCGGTCACCCACTGGTGGAAGGCGCCGATGTGGTGCTCGCTCGGGACGAGCACCCCGCCGCGCCGGTACGCCCGTGAGTGCATCGCGGGCTGGGTGCGCTCACAGGCGTCGAAGTCCTGGGTGTTGACGCGGTGGAACAGTTCGACCGACTTCGACAGGTCCCGGTCGGAGGCCACGACGTCCGGGGCGTAGAGCCAGTCGCACTCCACCAGCGTGCGATCGGCGGCGAGCGGGAACATCCGGTGGACGATCACATGGTCGGGCACCAGGTTGATGAAGACCTGCGGCCGCACCGTGATCGCGTAGTAGCGGCGGTCCTGCTCCTCGGCGATCCCGGTGATCCGGTCGAACCCCGCGCTGCCGTCCACCGTGAAGCCCTCGGCCTCCTGGGCGAACTCCGCGCCGTGGCCCACGAAGTACTGGGCGGCCAGACCGTCGGCGAACTCCGGGAGCACCTCGGTCAGCTCCGGATGGATCGTGGCGCAGTGGTAGCACTCCATGAAGTTCTCGACGATCAGTTTCCAGTTGGCCCGGATGTCATAGCTGATCCGGCGCCCCAGGGCGAGCCCCGCCACGTCGTACCGCTCCACGGCCTCGGCGTCGCCCAGCCGTTCGGCGACCGACCCGATCACCGTCTCCTCGAAGGACGGTGGCTCATCGGCCAGGCACACCCAGGCGTAGCCGAGCCATTCGCGCAGCCTCACCGGGATCAGCCCGCGTTCGACCCGGTCGATATCGGGCATCTTCTGGAGGTTGGGAGCGGCGGTGAGCCTGCCGTCCAGATCGTAGGTCCAGGCGTGGTACGGGCACTGGAGCGAGCGCCGGACCGTACCGGACTCCTCGGTGCACAGCCGGGCGCCGCGGTGGCGGCAGATGTTGAGGAACGCGCGCAGCTCACCGCGGCGGTTGCGGGTGATCAGCACGCTTTCCCGGCCGACCTGCACCGTGCGGAACGCTCCGGGGCGGTCCAGGTCGGCGCCGCGCACGGCGCAGTACCACAGGGCCTCGAACAGGTGCTCCTGCTCCTGGCGGAAGACACCGGGAGAGGTGTACCAGTGGCCGGGAAGCGTGGTGATCAGACTGGGGGATGTGGCGGCGGGGGATTCGGGGGCCACGGTCATGGGGTTCTCCTCAGGCGGGCGCGGCGGTTCGGCCGGCGGGTTCGAAGAGCCGAAAGGGGATACGGACGCCGGGAGGTCAGCGGCGGATCCGCGTCATCCGCGGATCGAAGAGGGGCTCCTCGGCGACGGTCGCCGGGACCTTCTCGCCGAAGTACTCGATGTGCACGGCGGTGCCGGGCACCGCGGCCGCGGCGGGCAGCCAGGCGTACGCCACCGTGCGGCCGACGGTGTAGCCGTAGGCGGCGCTGGTCACGTAGCCCGCGGGCACACCGTCGACGAGCACCGGCTCGCTGCCCATCACCAGGGCGGCCGGGTCATCCAGGGTGAGACAGGCCAGCCTGCGCCGCGCGGTCTCCGCCGAGCGGCCCTCGAGCGCGGCCCGCCCGATGAAGTCGCCCTTGTCCATCCGGACCGCGAAGCCGACCCCGGCCTCGTACGGGTCGTGCTCGGTGGTCATGTCATGGCCCCAGGCGCGGTACCCCTTCTCCAGCCGGAGGCTGTTGAAGGCCGAGCGTCCCGCGGCGATCACACCGTGCCGCGCTCCCGCCTCCCACAGGGTGTCCCACAGCCGTAGGCCCATATCGGCGGTGGTGTACAGCTCCCAGCCCAGTTCACCGACGTAGCTCAGCCGCATCGCGGTGACCGGTACATGGCCGAGGTGGGTCCGCCGGGCCTTGAAGTAGCCGAACGCGCCGTGCGAGAAGTCATCGCGGGTGAGCGGCTGGACCAGGTCCCGGGCGAGCGGGCCCCACACCCCGATGCAGCAGGTGCCGGGGGTGATGTCGGCGATGTGGACGTCGTCCGGTGCGCGGCGCAGCAGCCAGTCCAGGTCGAGACCGCTGTTGGCGCCCACCTGGAAGCGGTTCTCCGCCAGCCGGGCCACGGTCAGATCGCTGCGCACCCCACCGGCCTCGTCCAGCAGCAGGGTGTAGGTGACCGAACCGGGCTTCTTCGCCAGCTGGTTGGTGGTCATCCGCTGGAGGAAGGCGAGCGCGCCGCGCCCGCTGACCTCCAGCCGCTTCAGCGGCGTCATGTCGTACAGCGCGACCCGCTCCCGGGTGGCCCGGGCCTCGGCGGCGGCGATCGGCGACCAGTAGCGGGCCGACCAGGCGTCGCGCTCGGGCAGTTCGATGCCGTCGGCGAGCGGGGCGTTGGCCTCGTACCAGTGCGGCCGCTCCCAGCCGCCGCCCTCCAGGAAGTACGCGCCCAGCTCCCGCTGGCGGACATGGAACGGGCTGACCCGCAGCGGGCGGGGCCGCTCCATGGGCTGGAGCGGGTGGATGACGTCGTAGACCTCGGTGAAGTTCTGCGCGCCGCGCTCGGCCACATAGGCGGGGGAGCGCTGGGCGTCCTCGAAGCGGTAGAGATCGCAGCCGTGGACATCGGTGGTGGTCCGCCCGTCGGTCATCCACTCGGCGACGGCCTTGGCGACGCCCGCGGAGTGGGTCACCCACACCGCCTCCGCCAGCCAGAAGCCGCGCACCTCACGGGATTCGCCGATGACCGGCATCCCGTCGGGAGTGAAGGAGAAGACGCCGTTGAACCCCTCCTCGACCCGGCTGGCGCCGAGCGCCGGGAGCAGTCCGACGCTGTCCTCCCAGCTGGGCGCGAAGTCCTCGGCGGTGAACGGCAGCGAGGAGGGCATCACGGGGGCGTCGTCGTAGGCGGGTACCCCGGCCGCGTCGACCGGCATCGGCCGGTGCGCGTAGGAACCGATGCCGATGCGGTCGGTGTGCTCGCGGTAGTACAGATCACGGTCCTGGAACCGCAGGATCGGCCGGTTCGCCTCGGTGCGCGGGTCGTTCAGGCCCGCCAGCTCCGGCAGCGGCGCGGTCCTGGCGTACTGGTGGGCCAGCGGCAGCAGCGGAACCGGCACCCCGGCCATCTCGCCGATCAGCGGCCCCCAGAACCCGGCGGCGGAGACCACGATGTCGGCGTCGAAGCGGCCCCGGTCGGTGAGGACACCGGTGACCCGGCCGTCCTCCTGCTCGATCCCGGTCACGGTGTGCCGGTCCAGGAAGCGGGCACCGCGCCCGGTGGCCCGCTCCACCTGGGCGCGGGAGGCGAGCAGGGCGCGGGCGAGCCCGTCGTCCGGGGTGTGCAGACCGCCGAGGATCCGCTCCCGGTCCAGCAGGGGCCACAGCTCCGCGCAGCGCTCGGGGGAGAGCAGTTCGGCCCGCACTCCCCAGGAGGCGGCGAGTCCGGCCTTGCGGTGCAGATCGGCCCAGCGCTCCTCGCTGGTGGCGATCTCCAGTCCGCCCACCGGGTTGAAGCAGGGCAGTCCGTCCACCTCGAGGGCGGAGAACTTCGCGACGGTGTAGGCGGCGAAGTCGGTGAGGGTCTTGGAGGGGCTGGTCTGGAAGACCAGTCCGGGCGCGTGCGAGGTGGAGCCGCCGGGCGCCAGCAGCGGCCCCTGCTCCAGCACCGTGACCTCGCTCCAGCCACGGGCGGTCAGTTCGTCGGCCAGCGAGCAGCCGACGATACCGGCGCCGATGACGATGACGCGCTGCTGCCTGTCGGTCGTCCGCCCGTTCACAGGACCACCACCGACCGCAGCACCTCGCCGCGCTGCATCTTGGCGAACGCCGACTCCACCGCGTCCAGGGCGATGGTCTCGGTGATGAACGCCTCCAGGTCCAGTTTGCGGCTGAGGTGGAGGTCGACCAGGACGGGGAAGTCCCGGCTGGGCAGACAGTCGCCGTACCAGGAGGACTTCAGGGCGCCGCCGCGGGAGAACAGGTCGATCAGCGGCAGGTCGATCCGCATCTCCGGGTCCGGTACGCCGACCTGCACCAGCACCCCGGCGTGGTCGCGCATATAGAAGCCCTGGCGGTAGGTCTCGGGGCGGCCCACCGCGTCGATGACCACATCGGCGCCGAAGCCGCCGGTCAGCTCGCGCACCGCCTCGACCGGGTCGGTGCCGCGGGAGTTGACGGTGTCGGTGGCGCCGAAGCGGGTGGCCGCGTCCAGCTTCTTGTCGTCGATGTCGACGGCGATCACCCGGCGGGCCCCGGCCAGCGAGGCACCGGTGATGGCCGCGTTGCCGACCCCGCCGCAGCCGATGACGGCCACCGTGTCCCCGTTGGAGACCTGGCCGGTGTGGACGGCCGCGCCGTAACCGGCCATCACCCCGCAGCCGATCAGGCCCGCCGCCTCGGGACGCGCGGACGGGTCGATCTTCACCGCCTGGCCCGCCGCGACCAGGGTCTTCTCGGCGAACGCCCCGATGCCCAGGGCCGGGCTGAGCGGGGTGCCGTCCGCGAGGGTCATCGGCTGGGCGGCGTTGCGGCTGTCGAAGCAGTACCACGGGCGGCCCCGGCGGCAGGAGCGGCAGCCGCCGCAGGGTGCGCGCCAGGCCAGGACGACGTAGTCGCCGGGGGCGAGCCCGGTGACGCCCGGCCCCACGGCCTCCACGGTCCCCGCCGCCTCGTGCCCGAGCAGATACGGGAACTCGTCACCGATCGCGCCCTCCCGGTAGTGCAGATCGGTGTGGCACACCCCGCACGCCTGGACGGCCACCAGCACCTCGCCGGGGCCGGGATCGGGCACGATGATCGGCACCACCTCCACGGGGGCGCCCTTCTTGACCGCGACGGCGGCGCGGGCTTCTTGCGGCATGGCTCACTCCTCTGTTCTCCTGCGCTCGCAGGGACCGGTGCGTGGGGAGCTGGCATGGCGGACTCGAGACGCGGTAACGGCGGCCGGTTCAACGGTCGCTGGTTACCCTCGAGTTGCGTATGGCGCGGCGTGTTGCGCGATGGGAGACATCCTGAAAGTCGCTCCCCCGCGCGGTCAAGAGGTACGCGTAAACCACCTGTAACGGCGTGTTGGCATCGCATGTCGGCCCTGCGTACGGGCGTTTCCGCGGTGCGGAGGGCATACCGACGACGAGGGGGCCGGACGGATCCGGCCCCCTCGTGGCGGTGGTGGTGGCGGTGCGGCGGTCAGCCGGGGAAGCCCATCCTCCGGGACAGCTCCTCCGCCGTCTTCACGGCGTATTCGGCGAGGTCGGGGAGGCGGCTCTGGGCCATCCGGTAGGCCGGTCCCGAGACGCCGATGGCCCCGATGACCGCCCCGTCGTGGCCGCGCACCGGCGCTGCCACCGCGTTCAGCCCGATCTCCAGCTCCTCGCAGGAGTAGGCGAAGCCGCGCTCCGCGGCCGTCTCCAGCTGCTGCCGCAGCTCGGCGGAGGTGGTGAGGGTGTGCTCGGTGAACCGCGGCAGCTTCCGTGTCACCAGCCGCTCCCGCCGCTCGCCGGTCAGATGGGCGAGCAGCACCTTGCCGCTCGCGGTGGCGTGCAGCGCGGTGCGGCGGCCCAGCCAGTTGAAGGCGGTGACCGCGGCGGCGCCGCGCGCCTGCATGATGTTGACCGCCGCGTCGCCGTCCAGTACGGCGATATTGGCCGTCTCACCGGTCTCGTCGGCCAGCGCCCGGCACACCGGGGCGCCCTCCTGCGAGATGTCCAGGCGGATGGCGGCGGCGCCGGCGAGTCTGAGCACCCCCGCGCCCAGGTAGTACTTCCCCCGTTCCCGCTCCTGGCCGACCAGCCCGCGGTTCTCCAGGACGCCGAGCAGCCGGAAGGCGGTCGACTTGTGCACCCCCAGCTCGTCGGCGATCTCGGTCACTCCGGCCTCGCCCAGTTTGGCGAGGATCTCCAGGACGCTGACCGCCCTGTCCACCGATTGCACTGCCCCGGCGGTCCCCCGCTTCTCCTCGGCCCGGTCCTCGGTCGTCTTCGTCATGGTTCTGATCTCACCATCCGGCGGCTTCGCGTGGGGCCCCTCGACGGGGAACTCTTGACGGCTGCCTTCCCGATCTGGATTCTGTTGCGCATCGCGCTTTCCGATGCGCCATTCAGAACGCATGATACCGATCAACGTGAGGGGGGCCAATGATTCCCGTCTGCCGTATCGAGGACCTGCCGGAGGGCGAGTCGGTGCGTATCGAGGCCGGCGAGACCGGCGGGCCGATCGCCGTGTTCCACTCCGAGGGCGCGTTCTACGCCATCGACGACACCTGCAGTCACCAGGACGCCTCCCTCTCGGAAGGCTGGCTGGAAGGCTGCTATGTCGAATGCCCGCTGCACGCGGCCCTGTTCGACCTGCGCTCCGGCATGCCCACCTGCCTGCCCGCCCGCAAGCCCGTACGGACCCACGCTGTCACGGTCGTCGACGGAATGCTGTATGTCCACCCCGCGGTGCACGGTGTTCCCGCCGAGCCGGTCCACGCGGTCCAGGAAGAAGCCGTCGCATGAGGACGGTCACCGTCGTCGGGGCCTCGCTCGCCGGACTGCACGCGGCGCGGGGCCTGCGCTCCCACGGTTTCGACGGGCGGCTGGTGATCGTCGGGGAGGAGCGCCACCGCCCCTATGACCGCCCGCCGCTGTCCAAGGAATTCCTCACCCGTCCCGGAGATCCGGACGGCGACCCCGCCCCGCTCGCCCTGACCGATCCCGAGGACGAGGCCGAGCTGGACGCCGAGTGGCTGCTCGGCATCCGGGCCGAGGCACTGGACCCCGCCGCGGGGGAGGTCCGGCTCGCCGGCGGGCGCACCGTCCGCACCGACGGCGTGGTCATCGCCACCGGCGCCGCGCCCCGCACCCTGCACGCCACCGCCCTCCCCGGGGTGCACACCCTGCGCACCCTCGACGACGCCGCCCGGCTCCGCGCCGAACTGCGCGCGGGCGCCGCCCGGGCGGTGGTGATCGGCGCCGGGTTCATCGGTGCCGAGGTCGCCTCCTCCTGCGCCGCCCTGGGACTCGACGTCACCGTGGTCGAGGCGGCGCCGCTGCCGCTGGTGCCCCAGCTCGGCACGGAGCTGGCCGGGGTCTGCGCCGCGCTGCACCGCGCCGGCGGGGTGACCCTGCTGTGCGGCACTCAGGTGGCGACCCTGCGCGGCACCGACCGGGTCACCGGTGTGGAACTCGCCGACGGCCGGGTGCTCCCCGCGGACGTGGTGGTCGTCGGCATCGGCGTGCGCCCCGTCACCGGCTGGCTGGAGGGCTCCGGGCTCGGCCTCGAGGACGGGGTGCTGTGCGACGAGGGCTGTGTCACCGCGCTGCCCAATGTGGTGGCCGTCGGCGATGTGGCCCGGCTCGCCCGGCCCGGCACCGGACGCACCGTCCGCGCCGAACACTGGACCAGCGGGATGGAACAGGGTGGGGTGGCCGCCCGCAATCTGCTCGCCGGATCCACCGTCGAGCCGTTCACCGCGCTGCCCTACTTCTGGTCCGACCAGTACGGCGCCCGGATCCAGTACGCCGGGCGGCGCGACCCCGGTGACACCGTCCGGATCGACGAGGGTGACCCCGCCGACCCCGGTGCCGGACTGCTGGCGGTCTACGAACGGGACGGCAGCCCCACCGCCGTGCTCGGTATCAACCGGCCGCGGCCGTTCATGCGGCTGCGCCGCGAGCTCGCCCGCGCTCCGCAGCCGGCCGGGCGGTGATCCGCTGCGCCGTGCGCGCCTCCCGGCGCCGGCGGCGCAGCTCCCGCGCCGTGCTGCTGGGCCGGGACACCACCCCGTAGCGCTGGTTCCAGACCTGGCGGGTCACCCAGACGTCCAGCACGCCCCAGGTCGCCACCACCGTGCTCGCCACCGTGGCGAGCACGGCGGGGAAGGCGAACCACGAACCGGCGAAGGTGCACAGCACCGCCACCATCGCCTGCACCAGCGTCACCGCCACGATGATCACCGCCCGCACCGCCGCCGTGCGGACCGGGTCGGGCAGCCGCCTGCGGCGGGCCGGCTCCTCGGTCCACAGCGGCCGGGCGGCCCGCACCGGGATGTCGCGATCCTTGTCCATGGCGTCGTGTACGGCGTCCATGACGCTCCACCCCTTCCCACGGCTGCCCCGGCCCGCCTGCCCAGATAGCGGTACTTGGGACGTATGCCCCCTTGATGTCCCCCGTAACGTCACGAACGGCGGACGACGGAAGTTCCCCGCCCCGGAGGGTGGGGAGAGGAAAACCGGCCAACACTCCCCGCTTACGACCACTCGAAGAGCGGCAGGTGGGTGCCACGAACCGGGGGGTAAGTCGGACAATGGCCCGACAACTCCCGATCATGAAGGGTGGGTTGATCACTGCATCAACCGGACAGCCCTTCGAGATGGCCGACATGCAGTAGTAGGCTCGCGCCCGCTCGTTGTCGGAACATCGAACACCGCCCCCGTGCAAGGGGGTTGACGTTGGGGAGGCCATGCGCTTTCGCGGGAAGTCCATCCGCCGGAAGATCGTGGCGCTGTTGCTGGTGCCGCTTGTCTCACTGACGGCAATCTGGGCCTTCGCTACAGTGATCACTGGTCGGGAAGCGATGCAGCTGCTGGACGCATCGGACATCATCGACAAGGCGGGCCAGCCGGCGGAGGAAGCGGTGCACGCCGTCCAGAAGGAACGGCGGCAGACCCTCATCCTGCTCGCGGATCCCCGCCAGTCGGACGCGCTGCCCGTGCTGCATACACAGCAGCGCAAGACCGATGAGGTCATCGGCACCCTGCGGGAGGCCGCCGCGGACGGCGACGTACGCGACCTCATGAACGGCGACTCCCGGGACCAGCTCGGCGCGATCCTCAAGGCGGCCGACGGCCTCGACAGTCTGCGCCGGAAGGTCGAGGACAACGGCATCACCCGGACCGCAGCGTATGAGTACTACAACAAACTCGTCGACCTCTGCTACACGTTCCGCAGTTCGCTGCATGCCGTGCCCGATACCGACCTGGACAAGCAGGGCCGGGCACTGGTCGCGATGATCCGCGCCCGGGAGGCGCTCTCCCGCGAGGACGCCCTCTACGTCTCGGGGCTCACGGCGCGCAAGATGACGCTGGCCGACCTCCAGGCGATGTCCGACCTCATCGCCGAGCGCACCCTGCTCTACGAGACCAATCTGCCGATCCTGCCCGCCTCGGAGCAGAAGATCTTCGCCGACTACCGGCGCACCAACTCCGCCCCCGCCGCGCTGCGGATCGCCGAGGGCAAGATCCTGTCCACGATGGATCCCAAGGTGGCCATCAAGGCTCTGGACCAGGAGCACTGGGAGGCCGCCGCGGGGCCGGTGCTCAACGACTACGACCGGCTCGGCGACGAGGCCACCGACCGGCTCCAGGACCGGATCGACCCGGTCGCCAACAGCGTGATGCTCAAGGCGGGCGCGGCCGGCATCCTCGGTCTGCTGGCCCTGGTCATCTCGGTCTTCGTCTCGTTCCGGATCGGCCGCGCGCTGGTCCGCGACCTCTCCGGGCTCCGCAAGGACGCCCAGGAGGTCGCCAGCGTCCGGCTGCCCAGCGTGATGCGCCGCCTCGGCGCGGGGGAGAAGGTGGACGTCGAGACCGAGGCGCCCCGGCTCGACTACGGCCCCGATGAGATGGGCCAGGTCGGCCAGGCCGTCAACACCCTCCAGCGGGCCGCCGTCGAGGCCGCCGTCAAACAGGCGGAGCTCCGCCAGGGCGTCTCCGAGGTCTTCGTCAACCTCGCCCGCCGCAGCCAGGTGCTGCTGCACCGTCAGCTCACGCTGCTCGACACCATGGAGCGGCGCACCGAGGACACCGACGAACTCGCCGACCTGTTCCGGCTGGACCATATGACCACCCGTATGCGGCGGCACGCCGAGGGCCTGG
This sequence comes from Streptomyces sp. NPDC045899, assembly GCF_056431485.1. Classification (NCBI taxonomy): domain Bacteria; kingdom Bacillati; phylum Actinomycetota; class Actinomycetes; order Kitasatosporales; family Streptomycetaceae; genus Streptomyces; species Streptomyces sp. NPDC045899. The sequence goes on along the minus strand of NZ_JBWKKP010000023.1, from coordinate 16,872 downwards.
TCATCCTCTCCGGCGCCGCGCCCTCGCGGCAGTGGCGCAAGCCGATCCAGCTGATGGACGTGGTGCGCGCCGCCGTCGCCGAGGTCGAGGACTACGAGCGGATCGAGGTCCGCCGGATGCCCCGGCTGGCCGTCAACGGCCCGGCTGTCGGCGACCTCACCCACCTCATCGCCGAACTGCTGGAGAACGCGACCGTGTTCTCCCCGCCGCACACCGCCGTCCAGGTGCACGGTGAGCGGGTGGCCAAGGGCTTCACCCTGGAGATCCACGACCGTGGCCTCGGGATGACTCCCGACGCGCTCATGGAGGCCAACCTCCGGCTCGCCGAGACCCCCGAGTTCGAGCTGTCCGACACCGACCGGCTCGGTCTGTTCGTGGTCAGCCGGCTCGCCCAGCGCCAGGGCGTCCGCGTCTCGCTCCAGCCCTCGCCGTACGGCGGCACCACGGCCGTCGTCCTCATCCCCGGCACCCTGCTCAACGACGATGACGCCGGGGACGACGACGCCGACCGCGGCCGCGGGCAGAGCTACGACCGGCTCGGCCCGCAGAGCAGGCTCCAGGCGGTCCAGGAACGGACCGCCCCGTTCGAGGACCCCTCGGCGGCCGTGGCCTTCCCGTCCGGTCCGACCCGGACCCTGCCGCCGATCAATGGACCGGTCGAGCTCGAACCACCGGTCTCCCCGCACCCGGTCCAGGAGCCCGAGGAGGACGAGGAACTCGGCGGGATCTTCCGGGCCCGTGGGCTGCCCGGCCAGCGCCCCGTCCCCGAGGCCGAGCGGCACCAGCCCGCTCCGCAGCCACTGCCCGGCAACGGCCCCGCCCCGCTGCCCCGCCGCGTCCCGCCGGTACTGGTCTCCGACCACGGCCGCCCGGTCGAGGGCAATGCCTCCAGCGGGGGCCGGCACGCCCGCCCGCACAGCGTCGACCAGCCCTCCCGGGCCGAACGGCCGGACCCGGCCCAGGGACCGGCCCCGGTGGCGCGGGGACAGGCACCGGGCCAGGGCCAGGGATACGGCTCGGGGCACACACCGGGACCGGGCCAGGACCGTGGCCCGTCCTGGGCGGCGGACCGGACGCCCGAACGTCCGGTGCCATCGCAGCGTTCGGCCTCCGGACTGCCCCGGCGCGTCCGGCAGGCCAGCCTGGCCCCGCAGCTGAGGAACGACCCCACGCAAGCGAACGAGGCGGACAGGTACCCTGCGGACACCGATCCCGAACGGGAGGCCGAGCAGGCGCGGGCCACCATGGCCTCGCTCCAGCGGGGTTGGCAGCGCGGTCGGCGGCAGACGGGCAGCGGTCCCGGGGCGCCGGACACAGCACCAGGAACGACACATGAGGGGGACGGTCGATGACCGCATCGAACGCCGCAGCACGGAACGCCTCGGCACGGACGTCGGGCGAACTCAACTGGCTGCTTGACGAACTGGTCGGACGGGTGGGCAGCATCCGCAAGGCGCTGGTCCTGTCCGGGGACGGTCTGCCCACCGGCGGCTCCCGGGATCTGTCCCGGGAGGACGGTGAGCACCTGGCCGCCGTGGCGTCCGGGTTCCACAGCCTCGCCAAGGGCGTCGGCCGCCACTTCGACGTCGGCCGGGTGCGGCAGACCATCATCGAACTCGACGACGCCTTCCTGTTCGTCACCGCGGCGGGCGACGGCAGTTGCCTGGCGGTGCTCGCCGACGCCGACTCCGATGTCGGACAGGTGGCCTACGAGATGACGCTGCTGGTGAAGCGGGTGGGCGCACATCTGGGCTCCGCTCCGCGCGCCGGCGGGTGACGGAGGCCGGGGGACATGACCCGAGGCGGGGAACAGACCGGCCGTTGGTTCGACGACGCTGCCGGACCGGTGGTCCGGCCCTACGCGATGACACGGGGGCGCACCCGCAGCGCCGCGGAGGGAAAGCTCGATCTGATCGCGGTCGTCGTCGCCGACGCTGTGCACCAACGGACCGTCACTGACCAGACGTTGTCCCCGGAGCACATCGACATCGTCGAGATGAGCCGCGGTACCCCACAGTCCGTCGCCGAGCTGGCGGCCGAACTCGACCTGCCGGTCGGGGTGGTCCGTGTACTCATCGGTGACCTGCTCCACGCGGCACTCGTCCGAGTGTCCCGGCCAGTACCTCCGGCGGAACTGCCGGACGAGAGGATTCTGCGCGAGGTGATCAATGGTCTACGGGCACTCTGACCTAGGCCGCTCTCCCATCGTCGAACCGGTCACGCTCAAGATACTTGTGGCGGGCGGCTTCGGCGCCGGTAAGACGACCCTGGTGGGCGCGGTCAGCGAGATCAAACCGCTGCGCACCGAGGAGCTCCTCACCGAGGCGGGCCGGCCGGTCGACGACATCGCGGGGGTGGAGGGCAAGAAGACCACCACCGTCGCGATGGACTTCGGGCGCATCACGCTCCGCGAGGACCTCGTCCTCTACCTCTTCGGCACCCCCGGACAGGACCGTTTCTGGTTCCTGTGGGACGAACTCGCCACCGGTGCGCTGGGCGCGGTGGTGCTGGCCGACACCCGGCGGCTCGAGGACTGCTTCGCCGCCATCGACTACTTCGAACGGCGCGGTATCGCCTTCACGGTGGCCGTCAACTGCTTCGAGGGCGCGGACCGCTACCCCGAGGAGTCGGTGCGCGACGCGCTCGACCTCGACCCCGGCACCCCGGTCATCCTGTGCGACGCCCGTGAGCGCGAGTCCGTCAAGAACGTCCTGATCTCGGTGGTCGAGCACGCGATGCTGGCCTCGGCGACCCGGCGCTAGCGCCCCGTCCCGGGCCCGGCGCGACCACGGCCCGTACCCCGCCGTCCGGGGTACGGGCCGTCGCCCATGCCGGTGGTGTCCGGCAGGCGCTACGCCTCGGCGTCCGCCGCCCGGCCCTGGTCACCCCGGTCGTCCTTGTGCCAGCCGAAGCTGCGCTCCACCGCCATGCGCCAGTTGCCGTACTCGCGCTCCCGCTCCGCCGCCTCCATCCGCGGCGTCCATTCGGTGTCGCGCTGCCAGTGGGTCCGCAGCTCGTCGAGGTCCTGCCACACCCCGGTGGCCAGCCCGGCCGCGTACGCCGCGCCCAGACAGGTGGTCTCGGAGACCACCGGACGGATCACCGGGACACCGAGCACATCGGCCTGGTGCTGCATCAGCAGCCCGTTGGCGGTCATCCCGCCGTCGACCTTGAGCGTGGTGATCCGCACCCCGGAGTCCTGGTACATCGCGTCGACCACCTCACGCGTCTGCCAGCTGGTGGCCTCCAGTACGGCCCGGGCCAGATGCGCCTTGGTGACGTACCGGGTCAGACCGGTGACCACGCCCCGCGCGTCGGAGCGCCAGTACGGGGCGAACAGCCCGGAGAACGCCGGGACGATGTACGCCCCACCGTTGTCGGACACGCTCGCGGCCAGCGGTTCGATCTCGTCCGCGGAACGGATGATGCCCAGCTGGTCCCGGAACCACTGCACCAGCGCCCCGGTGATGGCGATCGAGCCCTCCAGACAGTAGACGGGCCGCTCACCGCCGAGCCGGTAGCCCATCGTGGTCAGCAGTCCGCTCTTGGAGGGCACCGGACGGTCGCCGGTGTTCAGCAGCAGGAAACTCCCGGTGCCATAGGTGTTCTTGGCCTCGCCCACGCCGTAGCAGGTCTGGCCGAACACCGCGGCCTGCTGGTCACCGAGGGCAGAGGCCACCGGCACTCCGGCGAGCTGGCCCACCGCCGTGCCGTACACCTCGGCAGAGGAGCGGATCTCCGGCAGCATCGCCTCGGGGATGTTCATGGCGGACAGGATCGAGCCGTCCCACTGAAGGGTTTCCAGGTCCATCAGCAGGGTGCGTCCGGCGTTGGTGACATCGGTGACGTGCACCCCGCCGTCGGTGCCGCCGGTGAGGTTCCAGATCAGCCAGGAGTCGATGGTGCCGAAGGCGATCTCACCGAGTTCGGCGCGGCGGCGCAGCCCGGGGACGTTGTCCAGCAGCCAGGCGGCCTTCGGCCCGGAGAAGTAACTGGCCAGCGGCAGCCCGGTGGTGTCCCGGAAGCGGTCCTGGCCGTGTTCGCCGCCGAGCTCGTCGCAGAGCGCGGCGGTACGGGTGTCCTGCCAGACGATCGCGTTGTGCACCGGTTTGCCGGTGGACCGGTCCCACAGCACCGTCGTCTCGCGCTGGTTGGTGATGCCCAGCGCGGTCAGCTGGTCCGCGCGCAGCCCGGCTTTGGCGAGTGCACCCGCCACCACCGCCTGCACCTTGGCCCAGATCTCGGTGGCGTCATGCTCCACCCAGCCCGGCTTGGGGAAGATCTGGCGGTGTTCACGCTGGTCGACGGCGACGATCCGGCCGCCGTGGTCGAAGATGATGCAGCGGCTGGAGGTGGTGCCCTGGTCGATCGCGGCCACAAAGGTGTCCGAGCGGTTCGGCATGGCGTCTCCTTCGGTCAGAAGGCTGCGTTGAAGACGAGGCCCGCGAGCACGGCCCCGATCAGCGGACCCACCACCGGGATCCAGGCGTAGGACCAGTCCGAGGTGCCCTTGTTGGGGATGGGCAGCACGGCGTGTGCCAGGCGCGGGCCGAGATCGCGCGCCGGGTTGATGGCATAGCCGGTCGGCCCGCCCAGGGACAGCCCGATCCCGACCACCAGGAAGGAGACGAGCAGGATGGAGATACCGGAGCCGTAGATCGCGGTGCCGTCGCCGTCCGTGCCGGCCACCGGGCCGATGCCGATCCCGTCGACCCTGCCGAAGGCCAGCAGCGGCAGCACCAGGGCGGCGGTGGCGATGATCTCGGTGACCAGGTTGGCCACCGGATTGCGGAGTTCCGGGATGGTGGCGAAGACCCCCAGCGTGGGCTGGGCGTTCCGCTCCTCGGCGTTGGCGGCGAACTGGGCGTAGTACAGCAGCCAGGCGAGCACCGCGCCGATGGCGGCGCCGACCAGCTGGCCGAGGATGTAGAGCGGCACCTTGTCCCAGTCGCCGGTGTCGACGGCGACGCCCACGGTCACGGCCGGGTTGAGATGGGCGCCGGAGAGCGGCGCCGCGGTGTAGGCCCCGGCCAGGACGCCGAAGCCCCAGCCGAAGGCGATGACGATCCACCCGGAGGCTTTCGCCTTGGAGTGGTTCAGGGTGACGGCGGCACAGACGCCCGCTCCGAAAAGGATCAGTATCGCGGTGCCGATGACCTCACCGGTGAAGATGTCCCCATTGCTCATGGCGGCTCCTAGGACCTCGCCCGGGACGCGGTGCCCCGGTCCTCCGTGCTGGGTCGTTTCGAGCGTGCGGATGCATCGGAATCGCCCATGGGGGGTGAGCGTGGTGGAGCCTGCGCGCGGCGATGCCGACGGACACCGCAGAAGTGTTACCCCGAGGTCATGTGGCGTCAAGGTGATGAACGGCAACGGTGTCCGTCACGGCCGGGCCCCGGACGGCGGTGCCCCGCACTCGCTCAGCACACCGCGATCACCGAGGAACCGTGTCCGAACAGCCCCTGGTTGGCGGTGATCCCGGTGTGCGCACCCGCCACCTGACGGTCGCCCGCGGCACCGCGCAACTGCCAGGTGAGTTCACAGACCTGGGCGATGGCCTGGGCCGGGACCGCCTCCCCGAAGGAGGCCAGTCCGCCGCTGGGATTGACCGGGATCCGCCCGCCCAGTGCGGTGGCCCCCTCGCGCAGCAGCTTCGCGCCCTCCCCGGCGGCGCACAGCCCCAAGTCCTCGTACCACTCCAGCTCCAGCGCCGTGGACAGGTCGTACACCTCGGCCAGTGACAGGTCCTCCGGTCCGAGCCCGGCCTCCTCGTAGGCCGCCCGCGCGATGGAGGGACGAAACGGATCGGGACCCGGACCGGCCCCGGGGGCGGAGTCGGTGGCGATGTCCGGCAGATCCAGCCCGGTCCGCGGATGGCGCGGCGAGACCGAGGACACCGCGCGGATCCGCACCGGCCGCCGGATCCCCCGCCGCCGTGCCACCTCCATGCTGCCGAGCACCAGCGCCGCGCCCCCGTCGGAGGTGGCGCAGATGTCCAGCAGCCGCAGTGGATCGGCCACCACGGCGGACGCGGCCACCTCCTCGGCGGTCACCGGGGAGCGGTAGCGGGCACGGGCGTTGAGGGCCCCGGCCGCCGCGTTCTTCACCTTGACCCGGGCGAAGTCCTCGGGGGTGTCGCCGTACAGGGCCATCCGGCGGCGTGCCCACAGCGCGAAGTAGGCGGGGTTGGTGGCACCCAGCACCCGGAAGCGCAGCCAGTCCGGATCGTCGGGGCGCTCACCGCCCGCGGGTGCGAAGAAGCCCTTGGGCGCCGCGTCCGCGCCCACCACCAGCACGGTGTCCGCCATACCCGACAGGATCTGGGCGCGGGCGGTGTCGATCGCCCGCGCACCGGTGGCGCAGGCCGCGTACACACTGGTGACCTTGGCGCCCTGCCAGCCCAGCGCACGGGCGAAGGTGGCCCCCGCCACCTGGCCGGGATAGCCACAGCGCACCGTGTTCGCCCCGACCACGGACCGGATCGCGGACCACTCCAGACCGGCGTCGGCGAGGGCGGCACGGGCGGCCGCCGTCCCGTACTCGGTGAAGTCGCGGCCCCATTTGCCCCACGGGTGCATTCCGGCACCCAGCACCGCCACGTCGCCGGTCATGACGCCTCCCCGGGAACGGGCCGCCAGTGCCAGGTGGTCAGGGTCCGCCCGTCCTCCTCGGCCAGCACCCCGGGCACCACCTCGACCTCCATGCCCACGGCCAGATCGGCCACGGTCACCCCGGGCGCGCCCTGGCCGAGCACCACCATCCCCTCCGCCGCGAGCTCCACGGCGATCAGGGTGCGGGGCCGCCAGGGGAGGCCGGGGTCCGAGGGGTACGGGGCGGGCGGCCGGTACCGCCCGTCGGTGTACGACCAGACGCGGCCGCGCGGGGACAGCGGCACCTCCTCCAGTGCGGTACCCGCACAGCCGGGGGCACGGCACGAGGCGTTCTCGCGCGGGAAGTACACGGTGCGGCAGCGGCGGCAGCGGGTGCCCAGCAGCCGGAACGCGGTGGAGTCGTCCGGGGTGAACCACCCCGGCACGACCGGTGTTCGGGTACGGGACACGGCCCCTCCCGGCAGACGGTCCGGTGGATGGCGGAAAACAGAACTGACGGTACGTCAGAAGTCTGCCACGGGAACCGCGCCCCGTCACCGGCACCCGTCACCGGCTCCCTGCCGCCGACTCCCTGTCGTCGGCCGGAAGGGGCCGATGACCTCAGTGACCGGTCAGCGACCGGCGCGCCACGGGGAAGTCGAAGTAGGTGTCGGGGAACAGCTCCGGCTTGTAGGTGTAGTGCCACCATTCCTCGGCCAGGTTGACGAAGCCGAGCCCCTCCATGGTGTCCTTCAGCAGCATCCGGTTGGCCCGCTGCACCCCGGTGATCCGCGGATCCAGGGTGTGCGAGAGTGTGTCGAAGCAGTCGTAACCGGTGCCCATGTCGACCGAGTTGTCCGGGAACCGCTCCTTCTTCGGTCCGTAGCAGGACGTCAGTTCCTCACCGGGCTCATACGGCCGGGTGGGCTTCGCGGGCAGCCGCACGATCGTCAGATCCAGGGTGCTGCCCCGGCTGTGCCCGGACTTCTCGGCGATATAGCCGTCCTCGAACAGCCGGGTCTTGTCCACCCGCGGATAGAACTCGTCCTTCATCCGCTGGTCATCGAGGTCCTTCGCCCACGACACGAAGGTGTCCACCGCCCGCTGCGGGCGGTAGCAGTCGTACACCTTCAGCGTGTACCCGCGCTTCAGCAGCCGCGTCTGCGCGCGGTGGAGCGCCTTGGCCGCAGGACGGGTCAGGATGCACATCGGACGGCGGTATCCGTCGACCGGATCACCGGTGAAGTTGTGCTCGGTGATGTACCGGATCTCCTGGAGGATCGTGGGGTCCACATCGCTCAGCGCCACGAACTCCTCGGGCGCCTTGGGGTCGGGTCCGGCCTGCGCGGGGCCGGAGGAGGCCACGGCCATCAGGGCGGCGAGGGGCAGGGCGAGGGCGCGCAGCACGGCAGCACATTTCAGCATGGCCATCCTCTATCAGTGGTCCGGGCCGCGGACAACCCCCGGCTGTGGCCGAGCGGCCTCGCTGACGTCCGGCGCGGTTCGGGTGCGCCCCCGAAGGGGCGCGGGGACCTGCGCGACCGGCCACGGCGCTGCCGCGGGACGTATGACGGCACTTCGCGCCACGCCGCCCGGAGCGCTCAGCGGCGGCCCCGCACCCGCACCGGATGGTCCACCGCGGCCCCGTCCTCCCGCTCCACCCGCACCTCACCCGCGCGCAGCCGGGTGGTGAACCGCACCACCTCGGTCCGCTCCCAGCCGTCGCCCCGGTCCTCGACCAGCACCCCGACACCGCCCTTGCGCCCCGGGACCGGGGCCCACACCTCCAGCTCCACCCCGCCGTCCGCCCCGGTCACCGGGACCACCGACCCCGCCCGCGCCAGCACCGGGATCCGCGACAACGGGGCGTCCAGCACCACCTGTCCCGGCCCCTCGTACGGCACCCCGGTCACCGTGTCGTACCAGCGGCCGCGCGGCAGCCGGACCGTACGCCGCTCGACCCCCTCCTCCAGCACCGGTGCCACCAGCAGCGCGTCCCCCAGCAGGAAGGCGTCGTCGCAGTCGCGCAGCGCCCGGTCCTTGGGGCTGCGCCACCACACCGGCCGCACATAGGGCGCGCCGGTGCGCGCCGCGAGCTGGGCGAGAGTGATGAAGTACGGCTGCAGCCGCTGCCGTTCACGCAGTGCCGCCGCCGCGAACTCCAGCACCCGCGGTCCGAACTCCCAGGGCTCCCGCCGCCCCGCCGTCAGGGCCGAGTGGGTGCGGAAGAGCGGCAGATACGCCCCCAGCTGGAACCAGCGCAGATACAGCTCCGGCGACGGGGAGCCGGTGAACCCACCGATGTCCGGTCCCGAGTACGGCACGCCCGACAGGCCGAGCCCCAGCACCAGCGCCAGTGAGGCCCGCAGCCCCGGCCAGCCGGTGGCCACGTCCCCGGACCAGCTGCCGCCGTACCGCTGCAGGCCCGCCCAGCCCGCCCGCGAGAAGAGGAACGGCCGCTCCCGCGGGCGCAGTTCGCGCAGCCCCTCGTACCCCGCGCGCGCCATCGCCAGCCCGTAGACGTTGTGCGCCTCACGGTGGTCGCCACCGCGGCCCTCCAGCGCGTGGCGGGCCGAACGGGGCAGTGTCGTCCCGCCGAAGGCGCCGAACGCCGCCGGTTCGTTCATGTCGTGCCACACCCCGGAGAACCCCTGGGCCAGCCGTTCCGCGTAGAGCGCGCCCCACCATTTGCGCGCCCGCGGATCGGTGAAGTCCGGGAACACCGACTCACCCGGCCACACCTCACCGCGCACCTCCAGGCCCCGGGCGTCGCGGACGAACACATCGGCCGCGGAACCGCTGTCGTACACCGCGTCACCCGGCTCCGCCTTGACCGCGGGGTCCACGATCGACACCAGCCGGACGCCCTCGGTCCGCAGCTCGGCGGCGAGAGCGGGCAGATCGGGGAAGCGCCCGCTGTCCACCGTGAACACCCGGTGCCCGGCGAAGTGGTCGATGTCCAGGTGCAGCGCGGACAGCGGCAGCCCGCGTTCCCGGTAGCCCGCCACCACCCGGCGCACCTCCTCCGCGTCGCCGAAGCCCCAGTGGGCGTGGTGGTGGCCGAGCGCCCACGCGGGCGGGACGGCCGGCGAGCCGGTGAGCGCCGCCCAGCCGTGCAGCACCCGCGCCGGAGTGCCCACGATCACCCAGTAGCGCAGCGGACCGCCCGCCATCCGCAGCCGGCAGCGGCCGGGCCGGTCATGGCCGGAACCCTCGCCCTCCTCACCTTCCCGCAAGGTGAGGGCACCGTCCCAGGAGTTGTCGTGGAACACCAGGTGCGTACCGGCGTCCGCGACCACCAGCTGGACCGGCGCGGTGAGGGAGAGCGGATCGTCGCCCGGCCGGAAAGCGCCCCCCGGATCGGTGTTCCACAGCCGGTACCGGCCGTCCCGCAGCCGCGGCCCCGACGACCGTCCGCCGAGCCCGAAGACCCGCGCGTCCGCCGCCACCTCGGACCGCTGCTGCCAGCGGGCGCCCTCGCCGGCCGGCCCCCGGGGACGGCCTTCCGGGTCGCGCCCCACCGCCTCGGGCACCCTCCCGCCGCCCTCCGGCCCGGACGCCGCGGCGGCCGGTTCCCACCAGCGCGGCGGCAGATCACGGCGGAGCGGCACCCCGCCCGGGGTCCGCACCTCCACCGCGCCCGTCCGGGAGACCGCCACCGTGACCCGTTCGGACACCACCCGCCAGCCGCCGACCGTGTCCGGCTCCAGCACCGCCCGGTCGTCCACCTCCGGACAGCCGTGGGCCAGCGCGTACGACGGCTCCGGCTCCGCCCCGTCCCAGCCGCAGAACACCGCGCCGCCCGCCGTCACCCGCACCCGCAGCGACGACCGCGCGAACCGCACCACCCCGCCGCCCGGCTCCGGATCCGCGCCGATCACCGGACCGGGTACCCGGGCCAGCTCCGGCCCCCGGCGCGGCAGGCCCACCGCGTCCGAACGCCGCCGCTGCCACGCCGCCCGCAGCGACCGCAGCCCCCGCGCCGTACCGACCGCCTTCACCGACCGCACCAGCTTCCCCGACCGCACCGGGTCACGCGCATCCATACTGCTCACCCTGCCATTGACGGAGCCGGTGGCCACCACAGTTCAACTGCCGTTCACCCGTGGTCCGGCCACACCCCCCGGCCGCCGGATATGGAGTGGCGCCCCTGGTGCGGGGGTCGATCACATGGCATCGTCCTGCACGGAGACCGACGAAGCCGACCCAGACCACACAGAGCGCACACACCACATCCACGAACCAGATCAGACCAGACGACGCCGACGCGGATCGACGCGGACGACATGGGCGGCGTGGCCCATGCCGACAGCCCGGGAGCCGACACATATGAACACCCCAGCCCACTCCGAACACCTGCCGCGGCCCCTGTGGCAGCCCGGAGCGGACCGGATCACCCGGTCCCAGCTGACCCGCTTCCACACCTGGGCCGCCGAGCGGCACGGCGCGCCCGCGGCCACCCCGGACGACCCCACCGCGAGCTACGCCGCGCTGCACCGCTGGTCCGTGTCGGAGCTGGAGACCTTCTGGGCGGCCGTCGCCGAGTGGTTCGAGGTCCGGTTCAGCACCCCGTACGAGTCGGTGCTCGCGGACTCCGCCATGCCCGGGGCCCGCTGGTTCCCCGGCGCCACCCTCAACTACGCCGAGCACGCGCTGCGCGCGGGGGAGGACCCGGCCCGCGCCGAGGCCCCCGCCCTCCTCCACGTCGACGAGACGCAGGAGGTCACCCCGATGACCTGGGCCGAGCTGCGCGGCCAGGTCGGCGCCGTCGCCGCCGAGCTGCGCCGCCTGGGCGTCCGCCCCGGTGACCGGGTCAGCGGCTATGTCTCCAACATCCCGCAAGCCACCGTGGCGCTCCTGGCGACCGCCGCCGTCGGCGCCGTGTGGACCTCCTGCGCCCCCGACTTCGGCGCCCGCAGCGTCCTGGACCGCTTCCAGCAGGTCGAGCCGGTGGTCCTGTTCACCGTCGACGGCTACCGCTACGGCGGCAAGACGCACGACCGCGCCGAGACCGTCGCCGAGCTGCGCCGCGAGCTGCCCACCCTGCGCGCGGTCGTGCACATCCCGCTGCTGGGCACCCAGGCCCCGGAGGGCGCGCTCGACTGGGACACGGTGGTCGCCGAACCGGCCGAGCCGGTCTTCGAGCAACTGCCCTTCGACCATCCGCTGTGGGTGCTCTACTCCTCGGGCACCACCGGCCTGCCCAAGGCGATCGTGCAGTCCCAGGGCGGCATCCTGCTGGAGCACCTCAAGCAGCTCGGCCTGCACTGCGACCTCGGACCCGACGACCGCTTCTTCTGGTTCACCTCCACCGGCTGGATGATGTGGAACTTCCTGGTGTCCGGTCTGCTGGTGGGCACCACCGTGGTCCTCTACGACGGCAGTCCCGGCTTCCCGGACACCGCCGCCCAGTGGCGGGTCGTCGAGCGCACCGGCACCACCCTCTACGGCACCTCCGCCGCCTATGTGATGGCCTGCCGCAAGGCCGGGGTCCACCCGGGCCGCGACTTCGACCTCTCCCGGGTGCAGTGCGTGGCCACCACCGGATCCCCGCTGCCGCCCGACGGTTTCCGCTGGATCCACGACGAGGTGGCGGAGGACATGTGGATCGCCTCGGTCAGCGGCGGCACCGATGTGTGCAGCTGTTTCGCCGGGGCCGTGCCCACCCTCCCGGTCCACATCGGCGAACTCCAGGCGCCGGGTCTTGGCACCGACCTCCAGGCGTGGGACGCACAGGGCAAGCCGGTGGTCGACGAGGTCGGCGAGCTGATCGTCACCCAGCCCATGCCGTCCATGCCGGTGCGCTTCTGGAACGACCCCGACGGCAGCCGCTACCGCGACAGCTACTTCGAGATGTTCCCCGGAGCCTGGCGCCACGGTGACTGGATCACGCTCACCGACCGCGGCACCGTCGTCATCCACGGCCGTTCGGACTCCACGCTCAACCGGCAGGGCGTCCGGATGGGATCGGCCGACATCTACGAGGCGGTCGAGCGGCTGCCCGAGATCCGTGAGTCGCTGGTGATCGGCGTCGAACAGCCCGACGGCGGCTACTGGATGCCGCTCTTCGTCCACCTCGCGCCGGGTGCGTCGCTGGACGACGGGCTGCGCGACCGCGTCAAGCGGACGATCCGCGAGAACCTCTCGCCGCGCCATGTGCCCGACGAGATCATCGAAGTGCCGGGGGTGCCGCACACCCTCACCGGCAAGCGCATCGAGGTCCCGGTCAAACGACTCCTCCAGGGCACCTCGATGGACAAGGCGGTGAACCCGGGCTCGGTGGACAACGTGGAACTGCTGCACTTCTACGAGCGGCTGGCCCAGGAGAGGAAGGCGCAGTCCGGCTGACCGCCAGGGCGGCGGGCCGGGCAGGGGTGACGTACGGCGGGCCTATCCGCCGTACGTCGCCTGCGACTCGCCCAGCACCGCCGCCAGGTCGGCCGCCAGCGGCTCCGCCTCACCGGGAGCGAGGGCGGCCGTCGTGATCCGCACCCCCGGCGCGGACGCCAGCCGGAACCGCGCCCCGGCCGCCACCCACCAGCCGTGCGTCCGCAGCCCGTTGACCACCGCCGCCTCGTCCCGCACCGGCACCCACACATTCATCCCGCTCGCGCCGTGCGCGGAGATCCCCCGCGCCGACAACTCGGTGAGCAGCGACGCCCGCCGCTCGGCGTAGGCGGTACGCGCCGCCCCGACCAGCTTCCGTGTCCCCGGATCGGTCATCAGCCGGGTCACCGTCTCCTGAAGGACGTGGCTGACCCAGCCCGACGTCAGCAGCAGCCGTCCGTCGTGGCGGGCCAGCGTCGTCCGGTCGCAGGCGAGCGCCCCCCACCGCAGATCCGTGCCCAGGTGTTTGGAGACCGTACGCACCTGGGCCCACCGCGCCGGACCCCCGGTCGTCAGACTGTGCAGCGGCACCCCGGCGATGTCCGCGGCGTGGTCGTCCTCGATGACCAGGACGTCGGGTGCGTCCTCCAGCACCTCCAGCAGCGCCGCGCGCCGCCCCTCGGAGAACCAGCCGCCATATGGATTCTGTGAGCGCGGGCTGTACACCACGGCGCGCACACCGGCCCGGAGCGCCGCCCGGAGCGCATCGGGGCGGATTCCCTCGTCGTCCACCGCGACCGGTACGGAGCGCAGTCCCAGTGCCGGGACCAGATCCAGCAGATGGTGGTAGCCGGGGTCCTCCATGGCCACCGCGTCACCGGGCTTGAGCTCGACGGACAGCAGCCGTGCGATGCAGTCCAGCGCGCCCTGCGCGAAGGTGATGTGCCCGCTCGGCACGCCATCGCGCTCGAACCAGGCGCGGGTGAGCTCCTCCAGACCGGACAGCCGGGGCCGGGCGCGGTGCGAGCGGACACCGGGGGAGAGCCGGGCGGACGGCAGCTCGGCGGGCAGGAAGGCCGGATCGGGATGACCGCCCGCCAGATCGCGTACCCCCGCGGGCACCGGCGGCGGACGGCGCGAGGCGACCGCGGGAGCCTCGGCGATCACGGTGCCGCCCCGGCCGTGCGTCATCACGATCCCGCGGCGGCGCAGCTCCTTGTAGGTCGTGGCGACCGTGCCGGGGCTCACGCCCAGCCGCTCGGCCAGGCGGCGCACCGGGGGCAGCGCGGCGCCGGGGACCAACGCCCCGTCCACGACTCCCTGTTCGATCGACGAGGCAATCCCCTTGGCCGTGGTGCCAGTGATCTCGTATTGTATCGCCACAGACATTATTCTGTACCAATACAAAGAGCGTGTCAACTCGTGTTCAGGGGGAACCAGGTGAGCAGGCCATGGAGGCGCACCGCACACGGCGAGCGCGTTCCGCTCGGCAAACGCATCCCCGGTGGCCAGGACGGCCGCCGGATGCTCGTCGTCAGCTTCGTCGACCGGGTCGGCTCCGGACTGTGGGGAGCCACCGCCGCCCTCTACTTCACCTACGCCGCCGGGCTCAGCACCGCCGAGATCGGCCTGCTGCTCGGCGTGTCCGGCGCCGTCGGCATCGCGGGCCCGCCCCTCGGCGGCGCACTCGCCGACCGCGTTCCGCTGCGCCCCCTCCTGATCGTCGTCCAACTGGTGCGCGCCGTGGCCTCACTGGCCCTGCTCAGCACCACCGATCTGCGGCTGCTGCTCGCCATCGCCTCGCTGGGCAGCCTCGGCGACCGCGCCTCCTCCGTCCTCACCAAGCTCTACGCGACCCGGGTCGCGGGCGCCGACCGTGCCCGCTACCAGGCCATCAACCGCACCGCCGCCAACACCGGCTGGGCCGTCGGCGGACTGATCGCGGCCGCCGCGCTGACCAGCGGCTCCCTCACGGTCTACCGCTGGCTCCTGATCGGCGACGCCGTCTCCTTCGTCGCCTCCGCCCTGATCACCCTGGGCTGCGCCGAACCGCCCTCGGCCACCCGCGTCGTGGCCATCTCCGACCCCCGCGACGGAAAGCCCGACGAAGGGTCCCGGGAGACCGCGCCCCGCACCCCTCCTCCCAACCCCTGGCGCGACCGCGGCTATCTGACCTTCACCGCCACCGAGGCCGTGCTCTTCCTCGACGACTCCGTCTTCAAGATCGGCCTGCCGCTGTGGGCCGCGACCGCCACCGACGCACCGCACGAACTGGTGCCCCTGCTGCTCGTCCTCAACAACGTCCTCGTGGTGCTCTTCCAGGTACCCATGGCCCGGTTCGGCGCCACCCCGCATACCGCGCGCGCCACCCTCTGGCCGCTGGCGGGCGCCTTCCTCCTCGGCGGCGCCGCGCTGGCCGCCTCCACCGTCGGCGCGACCTGGCTCGCGGTCGCCGCGCTGGTACTGGCCGCCACCGCCTTCACCGTCGCGGAGATGCTGCACGCCACGATCTCCTGGGAACTGTCCGTCGCCCTCGCCCCGCCCCGTGCCCAGGGTTCCTATCTCGGCGTACACGGTCTGGCCCAGGCCGTACAGCGCAGCGTCGGACCCCTCGCGGTGACCGCGGCCATCGCCGCCGGACCGCTCGGCTGGCTCGGCTTCGGCGCCGGGCTGGCCGCCATGTGCGGCGCCCAGCGGCACCTGGTCCGGGACCGCGGCGACGGGGCGTTGTCAGTGGCCCCGGTTACGGTGAGTGAGCATTGACCAACGGGCGCTGAGGGGGAGTCATGGCGCACACCAGGCACGGCGGCAGGAAGCGGAGCGGACGCGGCAGGCCGCGGACCGGTCCCGGCACAGGACGGGGGAGGACGGGGCGGCTCACCGCGCGGCGCGCCCTGCGCAGAGAAGTGCCCAGTACCGTGGCGCTGCTGGCGGACGAACGGGACTTCACGGCCATGCGGCGCTATGTGTCGTTCACCTTCGATGACCACGCCCGCTATCTGCGGGAGATGGAAGGGCTGCTGCGGGCGCTCGCCGCCCGGGGCGTCCACACGGCGATCGCCCTCTTCGACCCGGACGGTTACGAGGAGTTCTGCGCGGAGGCGGGGCTCGACCCCGACAGCCCCGCCAGCCGCACCCGCTACACGGCCGAGACCGCCGCCGCGGGTGGCACCCTCACCTATGACGGACAGCCGATCGACCGTCTGGTGCCGCGGCTGATCGGAGCGGCCGAGGAGCGGGCCACGCTGGAGTACGCCTCGGCCCTGCTCTCCCGCGCGGGCGCCCGCGACGACCTCGTCCGCGCGGCGTCCGCGCGCGCGGCCGCAGCGCTGCGGGCCGTGCTCGGAGCGGCCGGGCCGGGGACCCACCATCTGGTGTGCAGCGTCCCGGCGGGCGGCACCTCGCTGGTCGCGGTGGTGCACGCCGAGACACGGGGAGAGCATCCGGTGCGGGCGGCCGAGCCCGGCGCCCAGCTCTTCCGCACCGTGCTGGCCTGCGGTATCGCCACCCGGAGCCCGGGCGGCATCGTGCTGCGCACCTCGGCCCCGGGGCAGCGGGACCGGGTCCGCGGCTGGGCCCTGCACGACGGCTGGCTCCGGCCCCTCAGCGAAGCGGAGGTGTTCACCGCCTACTGCACGGACGCGGAGACCGGCGAGCCCATCCCGCCGGAGCACGGTGTCGAGTACCGGGCGGGCATCCCGCTCACCCGCCCCGAGGACATCCGGCCCGCCGGGGACTGAGCACGGCACAGGGCCCGTTCCTCCGCGGTGATCGCGGTGGAACGGGCCCTGGGGACACCCGGCCTCGGGAGCCTTCCGGCTCACTCGCCGGAGAGTACGGCCTGTGCTGCTCGGCGGGCGTCTTCGGCGGTGTCGGCTGCTCGTGCTGCTGCGGCGGCTCGTTCGCATTGGGCGAGGGTGTGTTTGGCAAGGGTGGTGCGGACGTAGGGGATGGC